>JBDTUW010000688.1:0-3156 GCA_040007555.1 Acidobacteriota bacterium
GAGTCAGGGCGGCGAGATCGAGATAATTGCGCCCATTAAGAGGCAGTGCGTCGATCTCCTGCAGCTGTACGGTTTGGGATAACTGTGTCCGAACGGTCTCGACCACCGGCGTTTCCGACGAGACATCGATGCGGGCGGCAACGTCGCTGACCTGCAGTTGTAACGTGAGTTCAAGCGCCTGACCGACGGAAAGGGTCAGGTCTCTTTCCGAACGTGAGAAACCGGCCGCCTGAGTATGCACACTGTAGTTGCCGACCGGGAGATAAAGAAAGCGGAACCGCCCGAATTTGTCCGTGGTTGCGGACCATTCGAGCTTGGTGTCGCGATTGGTCGCCTCGATCGACGCGCCTTTGATGGCTGCGCCATTAGCGTCTTCAACAAGTCCACTGAGGGTCGCCGACGCGATTGATTGCTGAGCGCCGATTGAGCCGATCGCGGCAAGCAACAGGGTGCAGCTCGCGAGAATATGGAACGCGGCTCGCCGCCAAGGAATGACTCCTTGTCGCATTGTATTTCTCCATTCTGAATTTGGCATACGCCTCTCATGCAGGACACCCAGGATGTTTCACAACACCTGTAGCCCAGATCGCAAGAGTCTAAGGAATCGGAAATTCAGAAGGAGACTGGTGGGCCGCGGGGCGATCTCGCGTCGCCATACGACTCCAGGCGGAGTGATTCGTCCCTTTCGAAGCTGGCGCCCCGTTCGGCAGCGAGGTCAAAAATACTTGCACGGGCGAGTCGCGGCTGATGGCACGACTGGACTGAACTTGTGGAGGAAGTACAACCCGCCGGACACGGAACAGACAGTTGCTCCGGCGCGCTGGCACTTGGATCGTGCGTGTCAGGTATCTCTCCCTCGACCAGAGGACGACGAGGCGAGCAGCAACAGTGGCCTTCCTCGACACAGCAGGCCATTGCGCAGACGTCCGGATTCGCTGCCAGAAGTGGAGTGACCGGCGCGATCCATCCAAACAGGAGCAGGACAAGCGTCAGCGTTGCGTTCCAGCTCGCGCGTTTTTCTTGCGTAGTCATGCCGGTTAGTGGCCTCGTTAGTGGGTCGCGACATCGGAGAGATCGGGACCGCTCTGACGAAGATATGCCTTCTATCACCGCCGCGTCAAGCGGCTGGGTTATCGGCGGTTATCGGTCAGTTCCGTCAATTGGCGCGTCTTCTTTCTCGTGCTGTCATATTTGTTTGCGACCTTCGCATCTGTCGCGCCTTCGCCGCTTCACGTGAGACTGTCCCTTAGCTTTCAGGTGGACCCCTCCTCGAACAAACTGACCCACTACCAAACAGCCGGTTTTCTTGACAGAAACGGTGGGCGCACGTATCATTTGCCATCGGGCGGCATCGGGACTAAAGCACTTCAACCGTTTCCAAATGCTGTACTCCGACGGCTCGCGACTGTGGAAACTGGGTGGGCTGGAAAAGGGGGGCGAGGGCATAGCCGAATATGGTTGGTGAATTCATTGGTCAAGTCTGTCAGCGAATTCTCGATGGCCTCGTTCAGCAGCTTTCCCGTCTCAACCCTAACCCCAATCTACTATCGCTGATTGGGCTGAGTATCAACATTTTAGCGGCGGCGTTGTACGCGTCCGGCAGGTTTTTTTCCGCTGGACTGACAATGGTGTTTGCCAACGTCTTTGACATGCTTGATGGCCGCGTGGCACGGCTCACTGGACGGGTGACGAAATTCGGCGCCTTTCTCGACTCAAGTCTCGATCGGCTCTCCGATATGGTGGTGTTTCTTGGGATCATCATCTTCTATTCAAGAGATACGGAGTATCACAGCACGCTCTATGCGGCATTAACCGGGGCCGCGCTGATTGGCTCGGTCATGATAAGTTATACGAGTGCACGCGCGGAGTCGTTGATCCCAAAGTGCGATGTCGGTTTTTTGCGCCGCCCGGAGAGGGTGGTACTTCTGATTCTTGGTTCGCTGACGGTTTGGCCAGGCTCAACGAATCCGTTTCTTAACAAGATGCCGGCAACGATCTGGCTCATGGCGGTGCTCTCGTACTGGACTTTTGGTCACCGTCTTTACCATACCTGGGTGCTAACGCGCGCGCTCGAGGGCGATTCACCAAGGCCGATGCGCAGCCAGCTGCCGGGACAACCGCAGAAGTCTGACCCCATGGCTAACGCGCCACTTCATCTTGAGGGCGACCCGAATCCGGCGTGACCGGCCCGGCCAGCACACTACCCATCGGAAGGCACGAACGAGGATCGACGCTGATAAAATGAAAGAGATAGTTAAGGAGAGTCATCATTCTGTAATTTGCCCATGCTGTGGCATAGCGGGCGAGCGTGGTTTGTCTTTGTGCGCCGAGTGTGGTGCGAGAAGCGTCGGCCCGCCGTTGGCTCCTCCGGATATCCGATTGCCGCGTCTCGGTCAATCGTTTGTATCGATCACTATTCCAGTCATCATTATCGGGACCTTTCTGGTCGTCTGGCTTCTTGGCAATGACATGAAGGTGCTGAGAGCGCTGATTGTCTGGGCAATCGGCGACGCCACCGAGGTCACTCGCGACTGGCTCAGGATCGATCCGCGCCTCGTCAACTATCGCATCTTTGCGTATGACGGATACCGGCTTGCATTCTATCTTTCGGCGGGGTTGATTCCATTGTCGCTTTTTGGCTTGTGGCATGCGCGCCGTTCACTGCGTCTTGCAAAGTTCGACAAAAACTCGTTTGGCGGTTACCGCATCGCACGGACGTCGTGGGCGTTATCCCTGATTCTCTTTCTGGCCTTTTCCGCCGCGGCTGTGACCTCGATTCCCGGTGCCCTGGAACGCAGTCGTGAGAAGCGCGTCGCGGCGACCGCCGCCCAGATGTACCAACTTCAGGAAACCTTGCAGAAGTATTATCGCGAATACGGCACGTATCCGCAGGAACTCACGGATCTCAATCGCTTCAACCGCGGTCCGCTTCCTCAAAGCGATTATTGGGAGCGTGGATTTAGTTACGCGCCCGTCTCGGTCATCGCATCGAAGGGTCACGCCATTGGGTGGAGCAATTACAGACTGGTCTCTGCGGGTCCTGATGGACAGTTCGGTAATGAAGACGACCTGACGATGATCGATGGCGTCATCATCTCGACCCCGTCGGACACCGATCTTCGGACGGGTTTCCCAGCACCAGCACAACCGCGACAG
>JBDTUW010000689.1:0-3127 GCA_040007555.1 Acidobacteriota bacterium
ATAAACACTCACTTCTGCGACTTGCAGATCGCCGACCAGACACCAGGCAACGAATGCTCATCCGCTGCATCGCGCTGCAGGCCGACAAAGAGCCCGCATCGCATTCGATTCGCAGCAAGGCCGTCAAATCCGTTCCGGCCAATGCAATAGCCCGGTATCTCGGCTTGCCTTCCAGAGCTCCCGGTCAAATGTCGCGACGACAACATCCCCTTTGAGCTCTTCCGACCAGAAGAGCGCCGTAGCCAGATGAACCGCATGGTAGCCGCGCAAGCCCTTCTCCCAGGCGACGCGGGCAGCGCGTACACACAGCGATTCGCTGAGCTGAAGTCGAATAATACTCTCCCAATCTGCCACAAAAGCTGAGAGTGCCTGCGCCGCTGCCGGTCTGGTCAATATCTTTGTGCGGGCGGCCTTCCCAAGAGCTGCAGCAACCTCCGTTCGGCTGATGACAGAAGTGCCCAGCGCTTGCGCCTCGGAAACAATCGACTGTACGTCGGCAGTCCCCTCTTCGGCGACATACAGTTTCACCAGAACGCTTGAATCGAGGTAGACAATCATTTCCGCTCTGCAATCAGAATGTCCGCCACTGTTTGCGACCCGCGCCGCTTCCCGACTGGAGTCCCAGGGTCGAGCTTGTTCCCATTCCACGCGACAGCGCCTGAGTCACACATCGCATCAATTCGCTGCTTGAGGTCCAACGATAGGGGAACAATGCGGCCAACGGGCACTCCTCGGTCAGTAATCAGTATCGATTCGCCCGACCTGGCAAGCCGGATGTAATGGCTAAGCCGACTCTTCAACTCTCGAATGCTTACCTGCTTACGGGTCATCTCATACTCCACAATGCTCAAGAACCAGTGTAGTCTCATTCTATCGCAAAGTAGTCACTATGCCAACCAAGGCACTTATCGCATCCTGCAGCCGACCGATTCATTGGGCTCTCGGCCATTGTGAGCTATTCTTTTCCTTGGACTAGACGAATTCGTCGGTGCGACTGAAGTGATTCAAGGTGGGGTGGCCCAACCTGCCTCTTGTGATGAAACTCCTTAGCGAGGAAATCATGGCTGAAAAGGAATATGACGTCCTGATTGTCGGCTCCGGCGCCTCCGGTGGCATGGCTGCTTTTATGCTGACACAAAAGGGCGCGAAATGTTTGGTGCTCGACGCCGGGCCCGCCGTCGACTTCAACCGGCAGCGCACTCTCAGACCGGTTTCCGAATTGCCATATCGCGGCTTCGGCAAACCGGGCAAGCTTCCGCATATTTACCAGGCCACTGAATTCAACGCGAACCAATGGGTAGATCCCGAAAAGGTTCCCTACACTTACGACACAAAAGTCCCTTACAGCTGGGCTCGAATTCGAATGATCGGAGGCAAATCGCTCTTCTGGGCGCGGATGTCTTATCGTCTGAGCGATTTCGAGTTCAAAGCCAAAGACCACGACGGTTTTGGTGACAACTGGCCGATCAGTTACGCGGATCTCGCCCCATACTACGACCGTGTCGAGCCGATCCTTCGAGTCTCGGGCCGCAAGGAAGGCCTGGCGCAACTGCCCGATGGCGTTTTTGTGGAAGACAATTCTCCCGATGGAGTCGTGCTCGAACGCATTGCCGCAACAGCGAAACCGCGAGGCATGACGGTCACAAAGATCCGGCGCGCTCTCGGCGATGGACAGTTTGCGAGCTCCTTCAATCTGCTCCTGCCGGCGGCACAGGAGACGGGAAACTTAACAATCGTGCCCAATGCGGTGGTGCGCGACATCACCACCGACAAGCAGACCGGTCTGGCCAATGGCGTCAATTTTCTGGATCGTCAATCAGGACGTGAATTGCACGCGAAAGCGAAAGTAGTTGTGCTCGGAGCTTCGAGTCTGGAAAGTACGCGCATCCTGCTTAATTCCGGAATCGCGAACTCCAGCGGCATGTTGGGCCATTATTGGCACGATCAGTACTACATTCCCAATGGCGTCGTCGGCCTTATCGCTGAGGCAAAGAACGGCAAAGCCCCGCGTGGTTTGATTGGCAGCGCGGGTTTTATCCCGCGCTTTCGCAACGTCAAGACGAAGGAAAAGAACTTTCTGCGCGGCTATGCTTGTGATTTGTATCCAGGTCAGTCACCGGATGCGAATCTGTTTCCGGGCTGGGGCGCTGACGTTCAGGAGCAAGTAAGTAGTTGTCGCGGTGCCGGTCTCGGCACGACTATCATGGGCGAGGTACTACCACGTTTTGAGAATCGAGTCAGACTCGATCCAAAAGTCACGGATGTATGGGGCATTCCAGTCCTGAACTTTCAGTGCCGCTACGGCGACAACGAGTTCAACATGGCGAAGGACGCGGTTGACACGATCAGCCAGTTGTTCGCCGACAGCGGATTTGAAGTGCTGCACCGCCACCAGCAGATGAATAACCCGGGCCGCAGCATTCATGAGCTTGGCACCTGCCGGATGGGGGACAATCCGAAAACCAGCGTTCTCAACAAATGGAATCAGAGCCACGATATTAAGAACCTGTTTGTTGTCGACGGAAGCAGTTTTGTGAACGGCGGAGCACAGAATCCCACACTGACGATCATGGCACTCTCAATGCGGGCATCGGAGTATCTTGCAGAACAGATGCGCAAAGGGGAACTGGCTTGACTGACGTGAAACGGGCTGCGACGCGATAGGAGATTACCGCGTCAGGCTCTGGCGCGTTCGAGTTCAAGCACACGCTCCAGAAGACGAGCATCACCGATCATCTCAGTCATCTTTGCAAATGACTGCGTCGGCCCACGCCATCTAAGCTCGTCAACGTCATCGAAGACATCGACATCCGTTCTTAGCGTCGCGAGCTTCTTGAATAGCAATGCGTCATCGATCTGGTCCCCGAGAATCTCGGGAGGAAAGTCCTCGATAGGCCCGTGGCGTGTGATGAGGCGAGCGGCCGTCTTTACTCCGTAGCTGGGTATTCCGGGGTAGCCGTCCGCCGCGTCGCCCACGAGAGCCAGGAAGTCGGGGATGAATTGTGGAGCAACACCGAACTTTTCAATGACGCCATCGGCATCGCGAATCTTCCCGCTCCGGCGATCAACCTGGACCACACGATCGGCGCGAACGCATTGCGCAAGGTCCTTATCCGGTGTCCAGATG
>JBDTUW010000690.1:0-3126 GCA_040007555.1 Acidobacteriota bacterium
ATTCTCTTTGGAGCACCCGCTTCTGCGTTGTTGCTCGGTCCTATTCTGATTCAGCTAAATCAGACGGGCACCGTTTACGTACCGATCAAGGACATCCCGACAGCAGTCGATTTGCGTGCCAATGTCCCGGAGCTCCGTGAGCGGACGCGAATCGAAGGCCCGCAGGCGCGCGACGACGGCAACTCTTACTTCATCTGGTATCACACGGACAATACCGGCAACGCGCAGAAGTATCTCGTCAATGATCAGGGAGTGCCCGTCTACCACGTCGATCCGGGGATCAATGGAACAGTTGAAAAGCGCCCCGACGGAACATCCGTGCCAAAGTTCGACGCGCCAAAGGCGACCCTCATGTCCTATATCATCAAGGGCATTCTGGATCGAAAACTTCCGTGGGGACTGGTCTTGCTTGGAGTCATGATTACTCTCATGCTCGAAGCTTCGGGAGTTCCTGCTCTGGCTTTTGCGGTGGGAGTCTATCTGCCCCTCTCCACCTCGCTTCCGATCTTCATTGGCGGCGGCATCCGCTGGCTGGTTGACCTTTACTTGAAGCGAAAACTCGCTCACCGAGATCTGACACCGGAGCAATTCGCCGCCGAAACCGACAAAAGCCCAGGCGTGCTGATGGCTTCAGGTTACATCGCGGGAGGGGCGATTGCCGGAATCCTCATCGCCTTCCTTGCGGGCGTAACCGTTGAAACGAATCGAAGCATTGAAACCTGGGCTTCGACCAGGAATCCATTCTTTAGCGGCGATTATGCAAGCCTGCTCTCCGTCATCCCGTTCATCGTGCTATGTGCGATTCTATACATGACCGGCCGAGAGATGATTCTCAAAAGCCGGAAGGCGGGTTAAACGGCGCCGCGGTCGAGCTTGCGCTCGAAACAGTCGGAAACCACACCACTGGAAGGGGCCGCTTCATATCGCTCTTCGAGCGGTCAACCGGGCGCAGATATCGTCAATGGCGGCTTCAGCTCTCTCTTCGATCCCGGCTTTGGTTTGATCCTGAATCGGGTGCGAAACGTAGATGGCGTCGTAGTCGGCTCGCCCTAATGCGCTTGCCTGTGCACGTGCGGCGGTCATGAACTCATCGGTGGCGACTGCCATCGCGGGTACGCCAAGATTTTCGAGCCGGATGACATCGTGCAAACTGCACGTTGTGCAGGACCCTCAATCGGCGAGCGCCTCGATTACCGCGTCGCATTTCGCGCTGACCAATTGCTCGATCACCCAGTCAGGCGCCGGCTTTGTAAAAGTTGGCTTGGTCACACGCAAGACGCGGGTCACACCGTGACGCTGGTGCAGCAACGATTCAAGTCGATCGAGAAAGACACTGCCACCGGGCTTGCTGATGTCAAGCAGGCCAACGGTCGCGCCTTCGAGACTCTGGAGCCTGGGCGCGGCCTGGCGCGGCTCGCGTCTCGCTTCCGCGCGCGGATTGATAAGTGTGATCGGCATTTATCCCCTCCTCAGCTCTTCAGTCAATCGGATACGTGACCATTTGGCTTCCGCGCGGTCCGGTAGCCCAACTTCCAATGACGGCAGAGAACTTGCCCGCAGTGCCGCCTGCAACAACGAGTTTTATCTGTCCGGGCGCCCGGAACTTGAGAAAGCACGCCTCGCCATCGATGGTTACGCTTTGGTAGCTTGAGATGTACTGCACACCTTCACCGTCATCATCGTCGTAGGCGCGCTGAGGAATGCCAGTGTTCTCGAAGAGGAAGTTGCGGACGTCGGCTTTCGCAAAGCCGTCACGCTCGAGTGTCCGGGCATGTTCAGGGCAGATAACGACGAGCGCTTCAAAAGCGGTGCACATGCGGTAGGACCAGATGGTCGCCAGCGTCCGGCAGATCGCTTTCAACACCGCGCGTCCGCTCCGGGCGTTGTGTTCGCTCACCCCGCGCGGGGGCTCAGCAGCAAACAACGTGAGTGCGCTCTGCCCAGAGTCAAAGCCTTCGTCGAAATGAAGAGGCTCCCACGGGCTCTCCTCCTCGTTCTCAGCGATGCAGTACGAGAATTTGCCGGGATTGCCAAGTGTCGACATATCGATCTCACCGGGGAGCGCGCCGCCGAGATTGGTCAGCATCAACTGCAACGCGCGTCCGATGGTGCTATTGGTCCGTGTCACGTTGCTAAAGACATTGCTGCTACATGCGAAGCCGAGTTCTCCGCGTATCGGCCCGTTGACGATGACGAGTGGCGCCGCGAAATGTGTCGTTGCCTGGACGCCGTGAAGATTGAAACGCTCATCGCAGGCTGCGCGCATGAGTGGGATCAGTACGCGCATTGAGGTGGGCTGGCAACCGGCCATGACGGCGTTGGCTGCGATCTTCTCGACCGTTGCCTGACCATAATTGGGAGGTACGAGAGCAATCACATCGGTGGCATGAAAGTTGACCGCGCGCAGCATTTCTTCAACTCGAGCGCTTGTCGGTGGAACTACGGGCAACGGATCAAACCCGGCTTGAAGGCAATAGTCGACAGCGTCGGAGCCTTCAGGCAACTCAATTCGGTCGGCTCTTTGGCCAGGCTCCCCGAACGGAAAGGCCGTTCGGTCGACCTCGCCATCACCCTTTGGTTCTAGATGTCGCGAAGTGCAACCCGGCTTCGCGTGGGGAATGCCATCGTATTCGGCCGCGAGGATGAATGGTGGTTGCCGTAGATACTCGCACAGTTCGGCGGTCATAGCATTTAGTTCGGACTTATCGAAGGCTGTCAGCGTGCGGGAGATGGCCCCGGTCCGATCAACGAGAAAGATCGTTGGCACAGCAATTGGATCGTATTGGCGTGAAACCTCAAGGTCTTCGTCAAGGACCACAGGAAAGCGTACCTGCAGCCGGACGGCAAGTTGACGAGTAGCTCCTGCGCCGTCCTGTGAGATGCCTAACAGCAATGCCCCTTCGGACCCAAGTTTGTCGCTCAATCGATTGAGGTAGGGGATGGTCAGATGGCACGTCGGGCAATCACTCTCAAAGAAGAACAAGAGTGTCGGTTTGCCATCACGCGCGAGCGAGATTGATTGGCTCGCCGCGTCTAGGACGGGCAGCGAAAAGACCGGGGCTTGTTGACCAGGCTGTAACATTTTGAGTGTCCGTGCGCACGCGATAACGGGCGGGCTGCGAGCTC
>JBDTUW010000691.1:0-3121 GCA_040007555.1 Acidobacteriota bacterium
AAGTTACCATTCGAAAGATTATCGCCCCCCAGATACGACGCGTACAGAACGCTGGCGAGCGCCGGATTGAAAACCACAACCATCCCGGTCCCAACCGTTCCGTCGGGGTTGCCTTTGTTCGACTGATAGGCATTTACCGTGGTGAAACTGCCCTCGCTCCGCCCGACGGCGATGACATTTCCATTCGGAAAGATATCCAGGTCGACGAAGGTCGACGCCTGCCCCTCACCAACTCCACCAAAATACGTGAAGTTGAGAACAGTCGTTCCGGCCGCGTTGAGCCGGTACAGCACCGCGTTGCTGGTTACTCCAAAAGTAGTGTTGAATCCCGTTGCATTTGATCGATAGCCGGGCGTGATCGCCTCATTGACGTAGCCGCCGACGTAAACATTGCCGCAAGCGTCGGCCTTGGACGCGTAGCAGTAAGCATCAAAAGTGGTCGTGTTGTTGTCGAAGTACGTACCCCAGAGGAGAGTCGGGTCGATGACCAATGGCAGACTTTGATCAATGACACCCTTTGGCTCAAAGCGGGCGCGGCTACCCTCAACCTGAAATCCCATGTCGACGGGCAGCTTCCGCCCGTCTCTGATCTGATAGGCTTCAGGCAGGTGAGTCTTGATCGTCCCAAATCTGAGACCAAGCTCCAGACTTCCGTCCCCTCCCAGCTTCAATGAATCCTGACCTTCGTAGTCGATCCTGATCCTCCTGAAGTCCGCGCCGGGCGCGACGATGAAGTCATACTCGATCTGTCTGTTGTCCCCACTATAGAATCTGAGGTCTACACCGGGATAGACCCCCTCGAGAGTAACTTCCTTGAAAGATCGAGCGCCCGAGACGTTAATGCCACCTTGGAAGTAGTTATATATCGTCGGCTGAAGATCACCGGTGCGAATCCTATAGTTTGGATTCATTTCCACAAGCTTCATCTTCCAGGCATGCGACTCAAACTCTTCTTCTTCGTGCTCCTCTGATGACTCTCCGGCTGCCGTCTGCCCGCTGCCTTTCCCCGCGCCTTCTTTGTCAGCTGTGTGCTGCTTCACCTGCTCGCGTGAAGCGTTCTCGCCATTCTCGTGGTCGTGCTTTTCCTCTCCCTCTCCTTCGACTTCCCTGAAGGCGCGGAAAAGAACGTCATCCTTGCGGATCCACACGGCTCCGGTAGCGGTCTCGAGTGCGTATCGGACCTCCGCGGGCCACTGCCCCTTGTTTTCGATGAACTTCAGATTCTCGCGATTCTCCTTCAGGGTCTTTGCAACCTGAGCATCGCGGCTCTCCGACGCGGCTCTGGCCGCGCCTTCCTGACGGGCACGATATGATCGATAGAGCACGACACCAGTCGCGGCAGACATGAGTGCCAGCATAATGGCGAGGGCCGGTCTGGGGCGAATGAGAACAAGCAACTTTGGCTTAAACACTACTGACTCCTGATCTCAAAGAGGGCAACGAGATTCGTAACTGTCATCTGCCTGGTTAGACCGTGAGTGGTATCCGTGGGGACGAGCCTCGCCACTTGGCTGACACAAGCAGTATCTTAGCGCGTTGGGCCAGCATCCTCTTGATCCTTGCGAGCTCAACTTGACCCAGGCTCAACGCGCCTAGCGAGACGGGGAGCGTCCAACTTAGCTACTACCTCAAGATACGTCTATTCGCAGAACACCCGAGTAGCTCTAGGGAAAGGTACGTGGTAGTGGCGAGCAATAACGTGCAGCCGAGTATTACAAGTAGTTACAGGTGAAGCTTGTACAGACTACGTAACGTCTCTGCGCGGAGGACTAAATATCACAGCATTGTTACTTCTTTTTACTGTTTGTTTACATAGCACCCGCGGTAGGGTGTTGGGCTGATGTTGAAAGTAATACAGGTGTTTTGCTCCGGCATGTAAGTTATCGCATTGAATGGTTATCTCTCCTGGCGACACTGAGAGAAGGCAGCACTCCGTAAAGGATAGCGGACGAACAATCCAAATCATTGGATTTCGTGAGAGATCTGGCCCGGGCGAAAGTGCATCTCTTGACGGCGCGAGAGAGCTTGAGGCAGACTGAATTGATATCTTGAACCTGGGTGCCTGCCGCGAATGGATTGACCGTGACCGTGCCTTCGCAGTTCCGCAGAGGAGGTCATTGGACGTTTCCCGGAATGATTGGCCGGAACGGGTAAATGGAACGATTGGATGGCGCCGGTGCCCTGCCAATGCATGGGCGAAGACATGGCAACTGCGTCTCGAATCAAATGGGTGGCAATTGGCGGCGGAACAGGCCTCGCTACCCTTCTCCGTGGGCTGAGACCGCACCTCGGCGAGGTGGCACTCACGGCGATCGTCACAGTGACCGATGACGGCCACAGTTCCGGCCGTTTACGTGAGGAATTCGGCGTTCTCCCACCCGGGGACATCCGAAACTGCCTGGTAGCGCTTTCTGATCCGAATCTCGTGATGACGCGGCTCTTCGCGCACCGGTTCCCCGGCGAGGGCGAGCTCGGTGGCCACTCCCTGGGAAACCTTCTGATTCTGGGTTTGACGCAGCTCACACCCGACCTGCTCAGCGCAACCGATGAGGCCCGGGCTCTGCTTGGTATCGATGCTCGGGTCCTGCCCGCAACTCTTGACCCGGTTGATCTTGTGGGACTAGTTGGGGATCGCGAAGTGCGTGGTCAGGTCGCGATCAAGGCCCGAAAGGAGCCGATACGACGCCTTTCCATCGCCCCCGACGACGCGAGGGCACTCGACCAGGCCGTCCACGCAATCCTGGAAGCCGACGTCATCACGCTCGGACCCGGATCGCTTTACACCAGTGTCATCGCCAATCTGCTGATTGATGGTATCCGTCAAGCCCTCACGGATGCGCGTGGGATGAAGGTTTATATCTGCAATGTCATGAGCGAAGCGGATGAGACGGAGTCCTTGACGGCCACCGACCACATCACCGAGTTGCTGAGTTATGCCGGGGATCTGAAGCTCGACTACGCGCTCTTCAATTCATCGCCGATATCCGCCGAAATGAGAGATCGATATGCTCTCGAGGGGGCCATCGCGCTGCCAGTGCCGGAGCTGACTGTGCTGCCGGGAACCGAGACTC
The DNA here is from genome assembly GCA_040007555.1 of Acidobacteriota bacterium. Lineage (GTDB taxonomy): Bacteria > Acidobacteriota > Blastocatellia > RBC074 > RBC074 > JANNRD01. The sequence continues at coordinate 3,072 of JBDTUW010000691.1, forward strand.
GACTCATTTGTATGCCACTGGCCTCGGAAGAAGGGTTTGTTCGCCACGAT
>JBDTUW010000692.1:0-3120 GCA_040007555.1 Acidobacteriota bacterium
TTGATGCCAGCCCCGGCTTGATTCGTCTGAACAACGGACTCGCGGGCGCGAGCGGACGACGCAAGTTGTGCGTCGTGGATTGGGATGGTGACGGATTGCTTGATCTGTTTGTTAATTCCGCAAATGCAAACTTCCTGCGCCAGGTGGCGACGCGCAAGGGTCGGTGGTATTTCAAAGACATGGGCTTGCTCGTGAATGAAAATATCGAAGGCCACGACGTCAGCCCTACAACCGTGGATTTCAACGGTGATGGTCTGCCGGATTTTTTGGGCGGCGCGGAGGATGGGCGAATGTATTACCTGCGTAACCCGCGCACAAAATAAACGCACACGCTCAGCGCGTCCCTACTCAAATCAAGAGAACTGACGATGGAGAATGTCGCATTTTTGCGCGAGCGCGCCACCGGAGCGGGGCGAAGCCCCAGGCGTCAATGGGCCTGGGTGACGGTCTCAATGTGCGAACTGAAGGCCATCGATCGCGTCTGCGAAATCCAGTGAGTTGATTTTTACCCGATCGAATCATTCCGGCACCAGCGCCGAGACCCCAGGCACATTTGACCCAGCACCACGCGGTCGCCAAAAGCGAATCTGACATCACGGAATTCGATCTCGCCGGAATTAGGATTCATCATCTCTGCTCCCTGTTTGCACTGGGTGCAACTTCTATCTCAGACTGCTTCGGTTGAATCACTTCGATAGTTTCAAAAGGCATCGAAATCTTGGCGCGATCCAGCGCTTCCTTGATTCGCTCGCGCAGTTCCGCCTTGACAGAAACGTGCTGGCGGACTTCGTCCAGCCAGACGCGCAATTGCAGGCCGACAAAGTAATCTCCCAATGTAGTCACCAGAACCGCTGGCGCCGGATCGGCCAGCAGACGATTATCGGATTGGAGCAGGCCAAGAATCACATCGCGCGCTTTGCCGATGTCTTCATTGACGCCGATGGTCACATCAATATCCAGCCGCAGATGCGGATACATCGTGTAGCTTTTAATCTTGCTGTTTATCAGCTCCGAATTCGGAATACTCACCAATTTTCCGTCGGGCGTGACGATGCGCGTGGTGCGGAGCGTGATCTCATGGACCTGGCCATACTCATCGCTCACTTCGATCAGGTCACCGATGATGAAGGGCTTGTCCCAGAATAGAAATACGCCAGCAATGATATTGGAAAGGGTGTCTTTGGCGGCGAAGCCGAGCGAAAGACCGATGATGCCTAGACCGGCGATGAGAGATGTGACATTGATCCCCACTTGCTGCAAGGCAGTGATCGCACCGAAAATCAGGATGACGTATTTCAGTGCGATCAGCAGGAAGCTGGAGACGGTACGTTCCAGCCCGACGTGTTTTGCGATCCGCGCGACGATGGTCTTGACGACCCAATAAATCAGATAAAAGACCACAAAGACCAGCAACGCCAAAATCAGGCTGGGTGCCAGCTCAGCGGCCTTTTCCGCCAATCGGTTGAGATCAAAGACTTGGTAAAGCCGCTCTAAAAATCTTTGCATCGGGCTGCCTCATTGGTTGATTTGGCGCTGGCAAACCGGCTGCCATTGCCAAGGGGCAAGCATTTCGCGCCTTCGGAACTCGGCTTTGGCGCGCAGCGTGATGTCACTTTGAAAGTGCGGTTCGAAGCGGTGATCGTAGACGTACGCCTTAACGCGCAACCGTAGAAACGGGCGTTGGTCAAATGCGTCCTGCACCAGCACGACGACCGGCTTAGAAAGCAGAATGAACGGTGAGCTGTACGCCGCCTCATAACCGATCTCGGTTGCGGTGGCAGGATCGGTGTCAATTGGTAGAAAGAGGTCTGTCACAACCTGGCAGTCCAGCACGCCGGAATTGGCATTCCAAGCCTTACCGTTCAGGATGTCGCTGTTGGGAATGGTCACGCGCGTGTCGTCGGGGGTGGTCAGCTTGGTACTGCGCAGGCCGATATGATCTACCTCCCCGTAGGCGTCGCCGATCCTGACACGGTCACCGAGCTGATACGGACGGTCGAGCAGAATCACCAGACCGCCGATGATGTTCTTCACCAAATCCTGCGCGCCCAATCCGAGCGCGATGCCGACCGAAGCGAGCACCGCCAGCAAGGTTTCGCGCGAGGGCGAGAAGATTGAAAGCACGACCACCGTGCCGGTCAGCCAGAGGCCGAAACGCAGCACGGGCGCGAGCAGCTTGAAGAAAAACCTGGCGCGGGGAGCCTGGCGCGCGAGCGCGTCGAGAAAGGCATTGCTCAGCCGCACCAGCAGCCAGGTCACAGCCACAGCGAGGACGGCGTACAAAATGGTTTTGCCCGTCAGCCGCGTCAGAATCTCCACTGGATGTCCCGGCAACAATTGCCATAAAAATACAGGTGTCAACAATGACAGAACGTTCATAAGCATCAACCTCGATTGACTGTGTCCGTAGATGGGCGCGCCAGCCAGGACGTAAGTTTCAGAGCAGGTTGCGGCGATACATCGCCTCCTGCACCACGCGTAATGCTTCGGGGCGTACGCGCAAGCCGGGGCGATTCGGGTCTGGTTCGAGAATCTCGCGCGCCAACAATTCGTCAATCCGCGCGCGACTGGCCGGCAAGCTCTTCTGAAAAATGACGGCGTGTTCCTCGGGCATCAAACTGCCGTGTTGCAGAATGGCGACCAGCGTAAACAAGTCGTCCAGGTTGAGCGCGTCAATGACCGGCGCCAGGTCCGGCGCGGCCAACGGCTTCATGATCAGCGCCCCCGCCTGTACCGTTTCAATCTGTCCGAGCCAGATTTCAAAGGTTGTGCGAAAGACCCCGCCGGACAGTTTTGCCAGTTGATCGAAGAAAATCTTCTCCGGGTCGGCCTGCCCCAGCAGTCTGTTCCTGAACCGATTCGCCAGCGTGCGCTCATCTGGCGGCGGCGTGAATTGCAGGCGCAAGCCCGACAAGTTGTGGCGCAGCAGGATGGCTTCACGCAGCGCATCTCGATCCGCGCTGGCGGCATTCAGGCGGTGCGAAAAGCTCTGCCCCAATCCAACTGCTGCGTCGAGAAAGCGAAAAGCGATCTGATTGGTGACGATGATCCAAAGCGTCGTGGAGCTGGAGGCCGTGACCAGCCGTTGCAACTCCCGCATCGCCGCGTAATGGCCGATCT
>JBDTUW010000693.1:0-3119 GCA_040007555.1 Acidobacteriota bacterium
TGCGGCGTTTGAAATGCTTGCGGACGGCGCTCGGCCATTCGATGGGAGTCCGCTGCCGATTGCTATTGGCGACACGGCGCCCTTCCTGGGCGCAGTGCGTAAGTTTTCAGTCGAACATTAACGCAGAGGCGCGGAGGAACAAGAGACGCAGAGATGGACCCGGTTCTCGGCGCCGCTGGTGGCTGTGCCTCTGCGTTAAATTACATTGAGGGGCAACTCGACCTGAAATGTAGTTCCAGATCTGCTCGAACTCACCAGCTGTAGCGATCCGCCGTGAGCTTCCGCGACCCAGCTGGCGATTGACAACCCGAGCCCGGCGCCACTGCCATTTCCATGCGCAGCAGCCTGGGCTGGAAAAACGCGCGCTCGCGCCTCATCGACGCGATAAAAGCGCTCGAAGATATGTGGCTGTGCCTCCATGGGGATCCCCGTCCCGCTGTCAGATATGACGATTCCGGCGTACCCGTCGCGTCGCGCGAGCGTGACACCAATCCGTCCTCCCGATGGAGTATGCTTGATCCCATTGTCCAAAAGGTTGAGTAGCATCTGACGCAGCAATCCTTCGTCGCCTCGACAAAGGGTCTCGGTATTAACTTCGACTATGACAGTCACGCCAACCCGATTGCCGAGCACCTGCGCTGCTCGAACCGTTTCCGACAGCAGCTCATCAAGATAAAAGTCGGTCTGTTCCAACGGGCGATGACCCGCGTCGGCGCGCGCGAGCGTAAACATATCAGCCACGATGCGAGCCAGGCGCTGAGTCTGCGCGTCCATCAAACTTATCGCGTCCCGATACTCCGCCTCGGCTCGCTGGGTGCGTTCGAGAGTTACCTGAGCGGTCGTGTGCATGACAGACAGCGGTGTGCGCAACTCGTGTGAGGCATCTGCCATGAATTGTCGTTGCAGGTCGAAAGCAAGATTGAGTCGCGCGAGAAGCTCGTTAAATGTCGATGCGAGGCGCCCCAGTTCGTCGCGGGGATTAGCAACTGGCAGCCGTTCCCCAAGATTGTCGGCGCCGATTCGACGAGCATGCTCCGACATCGAAACAACCGGCGTCAGAGCCCGGCGTGCCAGAAACCACCCGGCCAGACCGGCGAGTACCACTGCCAGCGGGACCGCAAAAAGAAACACCTGTCTCAGGGATTGCAGTTCCTCATTCACCGTCGAGAGCGACTGACGCGCGACGATCAGATTGGGTTCGTCCGTGGGTAGTGCACGTATGCGCTGGAATGCAATTCGACTTCCAGCAGTGTCCGCTGCAGAAGGTGGCACGGTCAGGAGCTGGAGATTTTCCGTGACAGCGTCAGCGCTGCCAGGAAACGTCGCGTGAATCTCACCCGCGGCCGCGACTTCCGCAAGCAATCGACCGTCAGCTCTATATACCGCGAGGGACATGTTTGGATATCGCAACTCCATCACGGTGTTCTGGGCGGCTTCAAGTTCGGAATCGCCCTCCAGTCGCTCGTATCCGAGGAGGTGCTTCATCGAATCGATCGCCCCGCGCAGCCCGACATCAGTTCGGCGTTCAAGGTTTCTGGCGAGCAGTCCGTAGACTCCAAAGCTGAAGACGAGGAGGACGAGCGTCAACACGCCGACATACCACAGCGTCAACCGGGTTCTTACCGAATCAAGCATCGCGGTCACTCTCAATCGTGGCGCCGGCCGTCAACTGGTACCCCTCACCGCGCATCGTGCGTATCAGCCGAAGGACGTGTCCTTCATCGAGTTTGCGACGAAGTCGCTGGATGTAGACCTCGATCAAATTCGAAAACGGGTCGAAGTTCTCATCCCAAACGTGCTCCGCGATCTGCGCCCGCGTCACGACCTCACCCGCGTGACGCGCCAGGAACTCAAGCAGAGCATACTCCTTCGCCGTTAGTTGCATTATGCGGCCAGCACGGCTCGCACTTCGAGCGCGAACATCGATCGTCAAGTCGGCGATTCTGAGGTTATCGGGCTGCAGCGATTGACCACGTCGCAGCAGAGCACGCACACGAGCAAGGAGTTCATGCAGGTCAAATGGCTTGATCAGGTAGTCGTCGGCGCCAGTATCGAGGCCTGCAATGCGATCCTCGACACCGTCGCGCGCCGTCAGCATGAGGATCGGCACCGCCGAGCCAGCTTCGCGAAGCTCGCGACATACCGCGAGACCATCCTTATGCGGCAACATGACATCAAGGATGATCAGGTCGTAGTCGTTGATGGCCGCTTGATAGGAAGCTGCCTCTCCATCCGCCGCAATGTCCACTGCATAGGTCTGCTCGCGCAGGCCTTTCGCCAGCATACGCGCGGCGTCCTGTTCGTCCTCGGCAAGAAGGATCCGCAAAAACCCTCTCGTTCCTGCGATCTGCAATTCCGCGTTCATCATCGGAAAGCGAAGATCAGCCTTTTCGCGCTGTACGCGTCGCTGCGTTTGACGATGCTGGGGTCGGCCCCGTTTGCCCGCTGGCAAGCCGCGCCTGGCTGCGGGCATAGTCAAATACATAGTCCTTGTAGCAGGCGTGACCCCACGAAGTGTAGAAGTCGTATTGCTTCATTTCGTCGTAGGCGCGCTCGATAGACCAATGATCCACCGACATTCGATAAACCGCAACCATGGCGCCGGTTCGGTGTCGCCCGCCAGCGCAATGAACGTAAACCGGCCAGTTGTTCTGGTCGCTGACGATCTCGAGAAAGCGCGCTGCCACTTCGGGCTGCGGGTAGCTTTTTGGGGCGAGCGGCAAGTTGACATAGCGCAAGCCCGCGCGTTCCGCGTCCGCTCTGACGCTACGTTCTGCATCCCCGCGAAGATCGACTATTGTCTTGATCCCCAGCGCGGCCAGCTCCTGGAATTGACTGCCGTTTGGCTGGCCGCCACGGTACAGGTGCTCATTGACCTGACCAAAGTTCTCGACAGAGACGCCTGCGGCGCTCCCGCCTTTGGACGCCGTGCCCTTGTCCTTGCCGAGAGCCGGAAGGCCGGAAGTCAGCAAAAGCGCGGCGATAAGCATCACCCCCACCGATCGATTGGAACGCGTTCGTTTCATCATTTCTCCCTCACAAAGCAAAGCCAATCACCAAATTACGCGGGCAGCAGATTGGGGCTCAACAGGGCAGTCTGAGGATAGCTGGGGGATGAT
>JBDTUW010000694.1:0-3119 GCA_040007555.1 Acidobacteriota bacterium
TGTGAACCCAGCGCTCACGCACTGGGCTAGAGGACTTGCACCACTTCGTGGTGCCAGCGCGTTGGCGTAACAACCCCTGCGCGGCGTTTTGCAACCGAAGCAACACCCAAACTCCGCAGACCGCGAAAAAGGCGATAGCGTAAAGCCCGGCTATTGTGCTATCACCTGCTTTGGGGTGCGCCCTCCAGCCTGAGTAGAACAAACCGCCCCAAAGGAGCTTTCGCAAATGAACGATAGTCGCCGCAAGTTTACGAAGCTGACCGCGGCTGCAGCTTTGCTGGGGACAATGCGCGGGAAGGCAGTCCACGGGAAAGAGAAGCCAGAGGACCTCAAGACAGCTATCGACAGGGTCTGGGCTGCGGCAGTTCTCAAGACTGATCTAGTCAAACAACCCGTCAAAATTGCTACCATTGAATTGCTTCGGAACGGTAGCCCCTTTCTGATACGCGCGCGTTCGTCCGACGGCTCGGAGGGGCTTTCCGTCGCGCACACCGCAGTGGTCACGAACACCTATCCAATTCTGGTCAACAAGGTTTTCCCGTATTTCATCGGACGCGATGCGCGCGAACTGGAATCGCATCTGCACGGCCTCTATCTGAAAGACTCTAACTACAAATGGCAGGGATTGCCATTCTGGGTTTCGGTAGCATGCACGGAGATAGCGATCCTTGATCTGCTGGGCAAAGTGGCTGGCAAACCCCTTGGTGCATTGTTCGGTGAGGTAGTGCGTCGCGACATCCCCGTCTATCGCGCCAGCGGCAATCGAGGCAATGCTCCTGAGGCCGAGATCGACTTTTTCCGCAAAGTGCTTTCCGAAACCGGCGCGAATGCGATCAAGTTCCGGTTGGGTGCGCGGATGCAGTACGACGATGCCTCGACCAAACGCGACCTGGCGATGATCCCGCTTACCCGAAAAACCTTCGGCGACAAGATGACGATCTACGCCGACGCCAATGGTTCCTACGACGTGCCGATGGCGCTACGCATTGGCAGGATCATGGAAGAGCACAAACTGCGTTTCTTTGAAGAGCCGGTTCCGTTCGATTACTACGACGAGACGCGCGAGATCACTGCGAAACTGAACATCCTCATGGCAGGCGGCGAACAGGAGTCGAGTCTGCGCCGGTTCCGCTGGATGATTGAGAACCGCTGCGTGGATGTGGTGCAGCCCGACCTGCTCTACTTTGGGGGACTGTGCCGTTCGGTGAAAGTGGCGCGAATGGCCGAAGCAGCAGGGATGGAATGCACGGCGCACCTCTCGGGAGGCGACCTGGGCTACCTTTATGTGGCGCATTTCGCGTCGGTAGTACCCAACGCCGGGCCGCATCAGGAGTTCAAGGATCAGGATGAGACGCTGCCAGTAAGTTGCGACACTTCGTCGCTCAAGTGTGTCAACGGAATCCTTAGAGTCCCGACCGGCCCAGGCGTTGGCGTGACGATTGATCCGGCTTTCATCAAGGCTGCGAAGGTGGTTTCAGCCTAAATGCCGGTCATCTTCTGCGCGATCAGAGTCAAAGCCGGGCTTGCTGGCGCACGGCGTCTATTGCGAGGTTGTTTTCCACTGCCAGACTTTCGGCGCAATCGACGACAGTCGTTGTTGCGGGACGAGGCGAGAAGCCGAGGACGGGTCTTAAGAATGTCGAAGAAAAGCGCAGGGCTGCTGATGTTCCGAAGAACTTCACTCGTCGAAGTACTTTTGGTACATCCCGGCGGTCCTTTCTGGTCAAAGAAAGATATTGGATCGTGGTCAATACCCAAGGGGGAGTACGAAGACGAGGATGCTTTGCTGGTTGCCCAAAGAGAATTCCAGGAAGAGACAAGCTATTCGGTGACCGGAAACTTTCTGCCCCTGAGCCCACTCAGACAGCCAGGCGGCAAGGTGGTGTCGGTATGGGCGGTCGAGGGAGACTGCGCTGCGGCTGGAATAAAGAGCAATACATTTGTCCTCGAATGGCCTCCCCGCTCAGGGAGGCAGCAGGAGTTTCCCGAAGTAGATCGAGCCGAGTGGTTTTCTCTTTCGCTCGCCCGGGAGAAAATTCTCAAAGGTCAGATCGGATTCCTTCACCAACTCGAACAGTTGCTGTCAGCTGAGTCGAATGAGCCCTAACGGGACCACAGTTAATGCCTCGCGGAGACGAAAGAAATGAAACGAATCCTCAAGAATTGTCTGTTCGCGCTGATCGTTGGTGTGATTGCCGTCACCATCGTGCGCGGCGATGTCAAAGTGCCGGCGCTGATTTCAGATGGAATGGTTCTGCAGCAGGGAATGAACGTGCCGCTCTGGGGTTGGGCGGATGAAGGCGAAGTGGTCACCGTAGAGCTTCAGAAACAGAAAGCCAGTGCCACAACGAAAGACGGCAAATGGATGGTGAGACTGAAATCGCTCACCGCCGGCGGTCCGTTCACGCTGACGATCAGTGGCAAAAACAGAATCGAACTAAGGAATGTGCTGGTCGGAGAGGTCTGGATTTGCAGCGGTCAGTCGAACATGCAATGGCAACTCAAACAGACCGACAATGCCGACGTGGAGATTGCCAGTGCAAAATATCCGATGATCCGCTTGTTTACGATATCGCGACTCGAGGTTGACGCACCGGCGAAAGACGTTAAAGGCGAATGGAAAGAGTGCGGGCCTGATACCGTTGCGGCCTTCTCGGCGGTCGGTTATTACTTCGGACGGGACTTGCACAAGGCGCGTAAGGTTCCTGTCGGGTTGATCAACAACGCCGTCGGAGGGTCGCCCGCCGAATCGTGGGTCAGTCCGAAACTGTTTGAAGCTGGCGAGGACAACAGGCGATTCGCAGACGAATACAAACGCGGGATGGAGCGATACGAAGCGGCTCTGCCGAAGTACAAAGAGGACTCGGAAAAGGCAAAGGCCGAAGGCAAGCCAGCACCGCGCGCACCCGGAAGACCATGGATGCCCTCGGGTTTATACAATGGAATGCTCACCCCGATTATTCCTTACGGTATCAAAGGCGCTATCTGGTATCAGGGCGAATCGAACGCGCCGCGAGCCTACCAATATCGCCGTCTGTTTCCGAGCATGATCAGAAATTGGCGCGCCGACTGGGGGCAGGGCGATTTTCCATTCCTGTTCGTACAACTGGCCGCATTCG
>JBDTUW010000695.1:0-3118 GCA_040007555.1 Acidobacteriota bacterium
GTTGCGCAGCGTTCACATCGGGACTAAGCAGCCGATGGAAGCAAACTTTGAGCGCTCCGATGTGACTGCCGTTCCGGCTGCGGGAGTGATCGGCGAGGCGATGGTAGCCTTTGTCCTTGCCAGGGCGATGCGCCAGAAGTTCGGCGGTGACTCCCTTGGCGAGATGAAGCGCAATTTCGAAGCCTACCAGCAGCAGCTTCGCGAGTATTAGCGGAAGCGCAGGTAGGGAGAGGGTTAGGCCACTATGCTTGAGGCAGTTGTCGAAGGAATATGAGCCTGAGAATCGTCAAATATGGTGATCCGATCCTGACGCAGGAAGCGGCCACAGTCACAAATATCAATGGCGAGCTGGCCCGATTTGTGACGCAGATGTTCGAGGCCATGTACGGATCAAGCGGAGTTGGGCTCGCGGCACCCCAGGTCGCCCTGTCGCAAAAGCTCTTTGTCATGGATTGCAGCGGAGGCAGAGAGCCTGACCAGCGGGTGGTCTGCATTAATCCGCAAATCGTCGAGACCAGCGGCACCATCGTCAGCGAAGAAGGCTGCCTTAGTTTTCCGGGAATTTACTTCGAGGTCGAGCGCCCCGAAGTGGTCACCGTCTCCGCTCTCGACGTCAACGGGAAAGAGTTCAATATGGAAACCCGCGGTCTTGCCGCGCGGTGCATCCTGCACGAAACCGATCACCTTTACGGTCGCGTCTTTCTCGACTACCTGAGCCCGCTCAAACGGGACTTGATCAAGCGGCGTATTAAGAGAAAGATCAAGCTCGGCGAATGGGAGTAGCGAAAGGGGAACGCAGAAGCAGAGGGCCGCATCTCCGCCTGCTCTGTGCCTTTGGCTTTCTCACTTTGCTCCAGCGGGCCGCGTCGGACGGCACTGCAGCGCGTCATTCTATGAAACTGATCTTTATGGGCACGCCCGCATTCGCAGTGCCGATCCTGCTGGAACTCCTCAATGCTCGTCACGAGATACTTTCGGTCTTTACCCAGCCAGACAGGCCGGTGGGCCGGAAACAGACGATCACGGCCCAACCGGTAAAGCTATTTGCCATTGACCGTGGCATTCCCGTCCTCCAACCAACAAAAATCAGAACCGCTGAAGCGCACGCCGAAATCGAGCCGCTGCTCAAACAGGCAGACGCGATCGTGGTTGCCGCATATGGACGCATCCTTCCCGCCTGGATTCTGAGCGCTCCGCCTAACGGCGCCTTCAACGTGCACTCTTCGATTCTCCCAAAATATCGTGGAGCGGCTCCGATCAACTGGGCAATTGCTAACGGCGAGACCGAGACTGGAATCACAATCATGCAGATGGACGAAGGTCTGGATACAGGTCCAATCCTACTCCAGCGCATGACCGACATCGCTCAGTCCGAAACCGCTCCAGAGCTGACTGACCGGCTCTCGATCATCGGTGCCGAACTGATGGTGGAAGCCCTCGCGAGGCTCGAGCAAAACGAACTGTCACCAACTCCCCAGGATCACTCCGCGGCCACTCTGGCGCCGATGCTCAAACGCGAAGATGGCCAGATCGAATGGCAACTGACAAGCGCCGAGATACTTAACCGTCAACGTGCGTTTACGCCGTTTCCCGGCTCCTACACAATCGCTGCCGATCGGCGGCTTGAGATCGTCCGCGCGCTCAGCGAGAACGCGGTCGAGAACGAGGCGGAGAGTGGAACCATCACCGAAACTGCCAAAGACAGTTTCGTGGTTCAATGCGGCCGCAATTCGCAATTGCGCGTCACCGAAGTCCAACCAGAAGGCCGGCGCGTCATGCCCGCTCGTGACTTTCTTAACGCAGGATTGCTCAAAACCGGAATGCGACTTGGATAGGAGCCAAAGAGTTTGCCGTTTGTAGAGATCGCCGGTTCACCACTGCAGTCAACCGGGTCAACAGCGCGGATACACTACCGCCGAAACGGCAGCGGTTTTCCACTCGTCTTTCTTCACGGCGGCTGGGGATACGAAGTCTACCCGTTCGATCGCCAGATCGAAGCCTTCGGAGACCAGTTTGAAGTATTGATTCCGGATCGTTCCGGCTACGGTCAGTCATCCAGAATCGAGCACCTGCCAGTCGATTTCCACATGAGAGCGGCGCACGAGACGATCCTCTTTCTGGAGGCGCTCGGAATCGAGCGTGCCGTGCTGTGGGGTCACAGCGATGGTGCGGTGATCGCCGCCAATATGGGAATCGAGCATCCCGAGAAATTTGCTGGAATTATGCTCGAGGCGTTTCATTACGATCGGGAAAAACCACGATCACGCGACTTCTTTGGCGGATTTGGCGTCGATCCGGATGCGCTGAAAGAACGCATCCGCGAGGTGCTCGCCCGGGATCACGGAACGGACTACTGGCGCGAGATACTCAAAATGGGCTCACACGCGTGGCTGGAGATAGCACGCACGGCCCACCTGCCGGATTTTGATCTCTGTCGCGGCCGGCTGGCTCAACTGCGAGTGCCATCGCTATTTGTGCACGGAAGTGACGATCCCAGAACGGAGCCTGGCGAACTCGAACGAGTCGCGCAGCTGCTGCCGCGCGTTCCAATCACCTACATCTCCGGTGGTGGACACGCGCCTCACGCCGAGCGCGATGTCTGGCGCGAGGTTAACCGTGTTGCACAGCCCTTTCTTGCTCGAGTGCTGGAAGGCGAAGCCTCGTGAGACCGAGAGTCACCCCAGCCCGGCGAGCCGCATTCGATGTTCTCTACCAGGTCAAGAATGAGGAAGCCTATGCGAGTAGTCTGCTCTCCTCCGACCGCTATGATCATCTGAGTCGTGAGGATCGTGCGCTGTTGCAGGAGCTCGTACTCGGCGTGCTGCGCTGGCAGGGCCAATTGGACTTTCTGATCGAGCGCTACAGCCGTCGCAAGCTGGCCGCACTCGATGCAACACTCGTCCTCATTCTCCGGCTCGGTCTCTATCAGTTGCGATTCCTCGAGAGAGTACCCGCACATGCCGCGATCAATGAGTCGGTCAATCTCGCCCGCGAGCGCAAACTTTCAAGCGCAGCGCCGCTTGTCAACGCCTCATTACGCAACGCCCAGCGCGAGCTGAAGCACAATCTGGACGAACTCATCCTGGAAGTTCCTGAAGGAATCGGCAGACTGACAGCC
>JBDTUW010000696.1:0-3116 GCA_040007555.1 Acidobacteriota bacterium
GCGAGCCTCGACTTCGGACATCTTGACCTTCGCATGACCAGAGTCGATGTTCCCCACGTACTCGCCCACCAGATCAAGCAATAACTGTTTTCGTTTTGCATTAAGCTGATTGACGCGCAGACCGGCATAGTCGAGGACGAGGTCCTTATTCTGCTCATCCTGCAGCACGACCGTACCTTTGAACCTGCCCGCATCGGCGCGCGGCGGAGGGGCCATAACCTCCCCCAAGCGAAGCGACCGGTACTACACCGGTCGCGTCGGCTTGCGGGCAGGTACTGTCGCGGCTCTGAGTTACTGCTCGTGAAGCGGCGCAACCGCGTCGGGCTTCTCCTTGTTGCGCTCCTCCAGATGGTCCTTCAGCTTGAGCAGCGGGACGCCGTCCATCAGCCACTTGGGAGCCGGCTTGCCCTTCAGGTGGTAATCCAGAAACTCACGCATCCTGATGGTGTAGTCCTTGCGATTGGCGGGTACTGCGAGACCGTGATTCTCACCCTTGTACTGCAGCATCACCACCGGTTTCTGCATCCGCCTTAACTGGCTGAAGTATTCGATGCCCTGAGTGAAGTCTACAGCACCGTCCTTGTCGTTGTGCAGGAGCAGCAACGGAGTCTTCACATTCTTGGCGTGAAACACGGGCGAGTTGCGAATATATGCCTCAATGTTATCCACGGGGCTACCGGTAAAGCGACCCTGGCTGCTTTCAAAAATCGCCATGTTGCCGCCGCCCGAATTCCAGTAGATGAGATTGTACATGCTGATCATGTCCGTCAACGCCGCCCCAGCGATCGCAGCCTTGAATGCATTCGTCTGTGTGATCAGAAATGCTGTCTGATATCCACCCCATGAATGGCCGTGAATGGCCACATTCGCGCGATCAACCACTCCCGTCTTGATCGCTGCCTCAAGCGCTGGCAAAACGCACCAGACTGCTGACATTCCCGGATCGTTCAGTTTGTATGTGATGTCCGGCATGAGAACTGCATAACCCTGACTGGTGTAGACGGACTTGTTAAAGCCATTGGCCGAGGGCGGCACATAGCGATTAAGACCATCCGAGAGTTTCTCGTAGATGTAAACCATTGTCGGGTAGCTCTTGCCCGGCTGATAGTTTGCAGGAAGGAAGAGGGCGGCCTGCAACTTGTCGCCTTTCGCACTCGTGTAATCGATCAAGCGTTGGCCGTCTGACCAGAGAAAGTCCTTCTGTTGCGGATTGCTCGTCGTCAACTGCTTTCCATTGGCCAGCGTCGAGTCGGCGACATTGTACTCAGGCGCGTCCTTGTAGGTGTCGCGCGTGTAGAAATAACTTTCTGCCTTCTTCGCTTTAACGAGCCCTGAGAAACCTGCGTCGTCCCAAAGCAACGTCCTTGCGCCCGGCTTGCCTTTCTCAAGAAGGGCGATTCCCCCCTTCTTTGTCCACTCACCGTAAGTTGAGATGTATACGGGTGCGCCGAGATCGATGCCCTTCTCATCCGGGTCCAGCTGATAGCGGCGCTGGTATCTAATGCCATCCTTCTTTCCGTTGACAGTCAGATTCACTGCCTGCCCGGCTCGAGACGGAACATTCCAGATGTCCCACCCGTCGGAAATCAGCACAGAGTTGCTGTCCTTTGTCCAACCGAGGGGCAAACGAGGTGGCTTGATGACGTTGTGGTCGTCTTCATCATTGAAGAAGACACCCGGCACCTTCGCGGTCATGTTGTACGATTGCCCGCTTGCCAGATCGTAGGAGAAGAAATTTCCATCCTCATAGTAAAGAAACTGTGCTCCGTCAGGTGAAATACCAAACGACCACCGACTCTTCTTGAGCGCCTGTTTGCGAGCTCCGGTCTTGAGGTCGACGACGTAGATGTCCTGATAACGGCGACCGTCAAGGTTGCTGAGCAGCTCGTATTCACGATCGTCATAGCCGACCGCCCAATTGCGCTTCGTGCTGGTTGTTACCTGACGCATGTCCTCATTAGCCAAACGGACAAACTTCTTTTCGGGGATGCGGTAGATCGACAGGTAGCTGAAGTTCTTGTCTCGACTTTCCTCGACCTGTTGCTGTGGCTGGAGGCGCCTGTCCTGCCAGTGCCAAAGGACCAGAGCGGGCGACTCGGGTTCGTCATCTCTGCGACTCGCCAGCGGGCCGGCCGGAGGAGTGCCGCTCTCGCCTGGTCTTTCCGGCCCCGGTGTTCTGTCCGCCTTCTTTCGCTTAACCTCATGAACTCCAAACAATATCGAGGTTAGATCTTCGCTGAGACTCGGATTCCGATTGGGACTGACGGTCATACCGACCGGAAAGGACGGGTCGTCTTTTGGATTGTAAATCGTCTTCTGGGGGCTCGTTGAGGCGATACCCGTGAAGGCGACGACGGTGTAGAGCTTGTCCTCCCAGCCTTTGTCCTCGACTCCCTTGACGGTGGTCAGGCCGTCGTACTTCTCGCTCCAGTTGAGGCCGCGGTAGCTAGCTTTCTCACTATCGAGGGGCAGCACGGCGCCGGTGATCATGTTTCGCAACTGGATGCCATTGCCGATTTTGTCCTGTGCGTCGATGAGCCACACCAGTGTCTCGCCATTCTTGCTAAAGGAAAAATCGGAGACATTGCCGAAATTGAGTTCATTGCCGGTCGCCAATTCGTGCAGGATCAGGTCAGTGCCAGTAGGGCGCTCAGGCGCCGGGGGGGCACCGCTTGCAGGGGGGCCGCCAGCCGGCGCGCCCGATGGAATCGCGGGACCGGCAGCGTCGGCGCCATAGCGATGGAGAGCGATCCAGGTTGACTTCTCACCGGAGAAGGCGAAGCGCCTGGTCTTCTCGAACTCGATCTTCTTTTCGGTTTCGAGATTGAGGAGAACCACCTTGTTCTGAAGAGGGCGTCGCTCTCGGCGCAGTCTCTTGCCTTCTTTGACGGTGGGCGAGACGGTGTAGGCGAACCATTTGCCATCCTCGGAAAACGCGAGATCGCGGGAAAGAGCGAGCGCGAATCCGGGTCCGCCAGGACCGCCTGGGCCGCCGGCAGGTGTGGAGTCGCCTACGGGAAAGCGCCAGTCCTTGCCGTCCCTGATACGTCGCACCACGACTTCGCTGTCACCTTCGACTGGACCGGTCCGGACGGCCCGGGCACCGGGTCTGCGGT
>JBDTUW010000697.1:0-3111 GCA_040007555.1 Acidobacteriota bacterium
TTCAAAGCAAACCTGGTGATCAATATAACCCCGACCTCGCCCGAAGAGATCTCGAGGCGATCGTTTCTCAGGGCTGGTTTGACCCCCTTCAGACGCGGTTGCTCACTGACCAGGGGCAGAGGGGCGGAGTGATCGTCATCTTCCAGGTCCGCGAATACCCAATCATCCGTGACCTGCAGTACCGCGGTCTGAAATCGGCTACCGAGAGCGACGTTCTGACCCGCTTTAAAGAGCGCCGCACCCAGGTCAGCAAGGAATCTCAGCTCGATCCCGCAAAAGCAAATGCGGCCAAGAATGTGCTTCGCGAGCTTCTTGCCGAAAAGGGCCGTCCCGATGCCAAAGTCGACATCGAGGTCGAGGAAATCTCGGCTACGGCGGTTGCGCTTATCTTTGACATCGACGAGGGGCCACGAGTTCGCGTCAAGGACATCGTCTTTGAGGTCGATCGCAACGTTTTTTCCCAACGCCGGTTACGCGGTGCGATGAAGCTGGTTAAAGAAGCCGGATTGATCTCGACCTTTAGCTCGAAAGACGTCTACTTCGCCGACAAACTCGCTCACGACCTCGAAGGCGTAAGGTTCTTTCTGGGGAGCAAGGGATACCTGCAGGTGCGCATCGGCGAACCTAAGATCGAGCCGGCTGGCATGGTCAGTGGCGGGATTCCGCTTCCGATTCCCGGTTTGAATAAGAAGGGACCGGGATTGAGGATCACCATTCCCATCGAAGTCGGGCGGCGCTACAGGATCAAGAGTGTTGAGGAAAAGGGGGTGACTCTTTTCCAGCCGGGACTCGTGACTGCCGTTTCAGGACTCACCAAGGGAGAGTGGGTCAGCGCAAAGAATATCCAGGAAGGCGTCTACAAGAACATCAAGGATATCTACGGCGAGCGTGGTTATATCCAGGCGAGTGTCGACTTTATCCCGAACTTTATCGATACCTCGCAGGAAGAGGGCGAGGTGGAAGTCACGCTCGAGGTTGATGAGGGCAAGCAGTTCACCCTGAAGCGACTGGAGTTTATTGGCAACAGCAACACGCGTGACGTTGTCATGCGACGTGAAGTCGTCATCAATGAGGGTGACCCGTACAGCAAGCGCTATTGGGACTTGTCGATCCTTCGGCTCAATCAACTGGGTCTTTTCGAGGAGATCAAGGAGAAGGATGCGATCACGAGGACGAATGATCGGACGCAGGAAGTCGAGATCGATCTTCAAGTCAAGGAAAAGGGCCGGCAGCAGATACAGCTCAATGGTGGCGTATCGGGCTACTCGGGCAGCTTCTTTGGTCTGGAGTATTCGACGAACAACCTGCTCGGTTACGGCGAGAGTTTAAGTCTCGCGTTCTCGGGTGGCAATCGTCAGCTTTACCTGATGTTCGGTTTTACCGAACCCTACTTTCTGGGAAAACCAATCAGTCTTGGTTTTCAGATTTTCGCTCAGAAGTATCAGTTCTTTGGTTCGGGAAATTATTACGGCAACGCGAATCAGGATCTGCTGCAGCAGGCGAGTTTGTTTGGACTCTCAAGTATCGACGCGGCGACGCTCTTTACTCAGTTCACAGCTGGCGGGACGGTTAGCGCCTCTTCGCCAATGGCGATTTTCACGAGGAAGTTTCCCAAATTTAGTCGCCTCGCGCGTCTGGGGCTGTCTTATTCACTGACGGGCACGAAGATCGAGGATCCGGCGATCAATCAAGATCCTGATCCGACCAAACACATTCAGGTCACTTACTCGCAGCCGAAGATCATTACCAGCCGGATTACGCCGTCGCTGTTTTTCAACTCGCTCAATGCCGCGATCGACCCAACGGCAGGGAAGAGTCTTTTCCTCGGGCTCGCACTTTCCGGTGGCATTCTTGGCGGCGATGTCAGCACGTTTGCGCCATCACTCGAATACAAGATGTTCATGCGGGTTGCCAGAAAGCGGACCGAAAAACCGCATGTCATCGGGATGCGCGTTCTGGCCGGCCACATTCGCTCTTTCGGCACCCCTATCGATACACAGTCCTTATCGTTTGTCGGCGGCGTTCCGATCTACGAGCGCTTTTTCCTCGGGGGTGAGGACACTATCCGTGGTTACAACGTCAGGTCAATCAGCCCCGTGGTTCCGTCGGAGAATTACCTCTCGACGCGAAACCTGACGGCTCAGGTCGCGGATGCGAATCTGGCGTTGACCCCTGCGCCGGCTGGCCAGGTCCATTCCAGCGCGATCCGTCAGTACACGTTCGATGCGCCGGAAGGGAATTGCGCAGCGACGCCAACACCGGCGAACTGCAATGTGGCGCTTGCCCAGAGGTCATTTGCTTTTATCGGCGGTGATACTCAGCTGTTGTACAACGTTGAGTATCGGGTTCCGATCATCGGCCCGCTTTCAGTGGCCGCGTTTGCCGATGTCGGGACATCCTTCAATCTAAGGGCATACAAAGGTCAGACGGTGACGACGAATTTTGTCGACCAGTTGCTCACCCCGAGCGGGGTAACGGTCAATCCGGCGGGTCGAATCGCGAGTTCCGAGGAACTGCAAAACTCGGCGGTGGATATCAACGGATCGCCGATTGGGTATCGGACAGTATTCTTCTCAGGAGACTCGCGACGTTATGATTTGATCAAACCACCGGGTGAAGTGACTAAAGCGTTCCGGGATTTTCGTTCATCCCTCGGACTCGAGCTTCGCGTTCAGATGCCGGTGATCAACGTGCCGTTCCGCCTGATTTTTGCTTATAATCCGAATGCGAAGACCGACCCGCTCGACCCGACCGCAATCTTCCTCGAACGGAAAACAGCTGTGCGGTTTAGTATTGGTCGCACATTCTAATGTCGGATGCAGTTTGGTTTTTAGAGTTTCGGTCAATGGAGAGTTCAATAGTATGAAGAGAAGAATGTTGTTGATGCTGGCCGGTGGGCTGCTTGTCTCATCCTCCGTGTATGCTCAGACTGCGGCGCCCAAGACGGCACCGGCCGCTGCAGCGCCAGCGAACCAGGCGACCAAGACCAAGATCGGGATTCTCAGCTTTCTGGCCCTGCGGGAGATGATCGCCGAACTGAAGGTGAGATACGACAAGCTCCAGGCGGAGTTCAGCCCGCGAGCGATCGAGCTCGATGCGCTTCAGGGTACG
>JBDTUW010000698.1:0-3109 GCA_040007555.1 Acidobacteriota bacterium
TTGTCCCCGCCCGCCTTTTCGGGAGGCACCGGGCAGGGACAAGCCCCGCCCCTACGGTCGCCGCCACCCACAAACCAGAATTCAGCAAATTCATTTTCCATTGCTTAATGTCGCCAGGGCCTCAACGATGACGCGCAAGCGGTCAAGGTTGAGAAGGATAATCGTCGGGATCACAAGCAACACTGCTATGCCAAGCACGAGGCCGGTCTTTGCCCATACTCGACGCGTCGTCAATATTGGGCCGGGCGAGGCCTTGAGCGCCAACCACCCAAAGATTACAGCCAGTACGGCCTTCTCCATCCCCGCGAGATTAATGAAGCAAGCAAGGCCCAGAACCAAGGCGATGGTCGCAAAAGCATACTTCTGGCCGAGCACGATATAAGGCTGACATTCTTTATTACTCTCACTCATCTTGTCACTCTCCTTCGAGTCTAAGGTCGGAATTGACCTTGAACGGGTTCTCCCTGAGATAACCGAAGGCGGCTATGACAAAGAGTATGGGTACGAGTTTGAACAGGAGGCCGAAGTCGCGGTCAGGTACCATCTCCACGATTCGATAGCCCAGCAACAGGAGACCGAGCAATACAAGTGGGTACCAGGTGTGCGAAGCAGGCCGCGCACGCACTGCATCGGCCAACAGTTGCTGCTCGACGCGCGGCCAGACACTCTCCATCCGCTCCCGCCGCTGTTGCGAGTCGAGCAGACCGGTGAGCGCTCGCAATTGTTCAACTTCGCGGCGGCAGTCGGAGCAGCTGGCGAGATGCGCCTCGATGTGCTCTGTCGACAATTCGGATGAATTGCCATCCGCGATCGCCATCACCACCATACAAACATTTTCACAATTAGGTTCTGTCATGTTTCAGCCTTCAGAGAATCCAGTGAAAGAATGTCGCGCAAGTCTCTCTCGCAGTTTCTTGCGGGCGTAATAGAGTCGGCTCATGATCGTTCCCTGCGGTACCTCCAGCCTTTCCGCCAGCTCTTGATATGAGAGCCCGTCCAGGTGCCGCAAGGTAATCAGTTCCCGATCCTCTGTCGACAATTCAAGCAGCGCCTGCTCCAGCAGCATCGTCTCTTCGCGGCGGAGTCCAGGTGTCGGCGCGACGATCTCCAGTTCCTCCGAATTGTCCATCTCTCTTTTCTTCCGCCCGGCAGCGAGCTTGTAACAACGGTTTCGCAGGATGATGTAGAACCATGGATAGAAGCGTCGCGAAAGATCGATCCGGTCGAGCGCCTGAAAAGTGTCGATGAATGCTTCCTGAACCGCGTCAAGAGCGTCCTCTCGCTTGCCGAGGATCGCGATGGCGTGGCCGATGGCCTGTGCCTGGTAGCGTTCGACTACGTGACGAAACGCGTCGGTGTCGCCGGCTCTGCATCTTTCAATCGCTGCTTTGTCATCCATATCGACTCTCACCTGACGTATCCCTGCCGCCGATGAATTATTCAATCTGTTCCAGCGGGAGAGAAACTACTCAGGGATTCGAATACCCGTGCTGGCCTTTCTGGAGCTTCCTCACAAGGCGTGTGCTCCGCCAAAACCGGGCGCGTATGAGCCAAAGAGCGCGGCCGAGCGAGCTGCCCACGACGCATTCGCCGCAGACTGAAGCAGCATTTGGAAACAGGTGGATAGACAATCAAGAGTGCGGTACCATCTGCTCGATTTGTGTGATTTGCCGGGAGCAGGTCACTACGTTTTTCTCAGGCGGGCGGATGAAGTGATCAAGGAAATGCGGAAGTTCATCGAGAGTCTGTGATGACGACTGGAGACTGTAATGACCATTCAGCTCGATCATACGATAGTGCCCTCACGGGACAAGGTCGTATCGGCAAAGCTTCTCGCGGAACTTCTTGGGGTTCAATGGGCCGCAACGGGAGTCGGACCGTTTGCACCGGTTTACGTTAATGATGGACTGACGCTCGACTTCATCGATACGGATGAAGAATTCCCGATCTATCACTTCTGTTTTCGCGTCGATGAGGAAGAGTTCGATGCTATTCTCGACCGCATCACGGCGGCAGGGATCAAGTATCGAAGTTCGGTGCGCGGCCCCGTAGATATGCAAATAAGCACGCAGTTTGGGGGGCGCAGCTTCTACTGGAACGAGCCCGACGGTCACCAGTGGGAGATATTGACAGTCAGCTACGCGCAGCCACCGCGGTGAGGAGTCAACGATTAGATCAACCGCAGCATCCTCTTGACCCGCACCTGATGCGCCCGGCCAGATCGTAGCTGCGTCATCGAATTCATATTATTATGTCCTCTTATTTATGTCATCTGGGGATCGGTAGGCCGAGACGCACTCGAACGGAGCCATGGAAGTAAGCATTTCGCATAGTCGCCACGAGGAAGAGCCAGCAGCAAAGGCGCGCTGGTTCCAATCATTGACGCTTTCGGAAAGAATGGAAATGCTTTGCTCTTTCACCGATTTGATATTGGGAAACAATCCAACAATCGCCGACACGAAAGATGCTCAATCGACTTCAAGACGTATTCGCATCATTTCAAAAGCACGAAGTTAGATACATTGTGATAGGCGGAATAGCTGCAGTGTTGCACGGTGTGCCGCGAGCGACATTCGATCTCGATATTCTGATCGAGGCCTCGAACGATAATGCGAGCCGATTATTGGCGGCGCTCATGGAAGCGAATCTCGGTTCGGCCGCTTTGATCACAGCAGAAGAACTCCTGGCCAATGAGATTACGGTCTTCAAAGATCGTGTGCGAATCGATGTTCAAACATCGACGCCGGGTCTGATATTTGACGACGGGTGGAAGAATCGGATAACAATGAGTTTCGAGGGCCAGGAGTTCTATGTCGCATCAAAGAGCGATCTCATTTCTTCAAAACGAGCCGCAGGTAGAGAACAAGACCTTGAAGATGTGAGGATGCTGACCATAGATCAGGAAGTGCGGGACTTTTAAGGGCGAATATCATAGCCGTCGGGGCCACCGGCAACCTGAGATCACGGAAGGCGGCCGAACGATCACGTCGACCTTCAACCACCGTGTTCGACAAGCGCTTACAGCGGTCGCTTCAATCAGCGCCTCTGAGAATGATTCCATTCGATTGTGATTCATTCGCCGGCACCTGGCGTTGGGGAATCACAGCCA
>JBDTUW010000699.1:0-3106 GCA_040007555.1 Acidobacteriota bacterium
GACCAACCATCTGCGAGCCACCTTACTCTCGGGATTTACCACGATCCGCGACCTCGGAACGGAAGGCGCTGATTATGCAGATGTGGGATTGAGAGATGCGATTGAACAGGGGCTGATTCCGGGACCGAGGATGCTGATCGCAACACGCGCCATTGTCGCCTCCGGCAGCTACGGCCCAAAAGGCTATGCGACGGAATGGAATGTTCCGCAGGGGGCGGAAGAAGCCGATGGCATCGATTCGCTGACACGGATCGTGCGGACGCAGATCGGAAAGGGCGCCGATTGGATCAAGGTTTACGCAGACTACCGCTGGGGTCGAGGTAAAGCCGCACCAACTTTTTCGACTGAGGAGCTGAAGCTGATCGTCGAGACGGCCAGGAGCGCTGGAGTTCCTGTAGCAGCTCATGCGACCACAGCTGAAGGCATGCGACGGGCGACGGTGGCGGGAGTTGAAACGATCGAGCATGGCGACGACGGTACCCCTGAAGTTTTCAGGCTCATGAAGGAGCGCGGAGTCGCGCTTTGTCCGACGCTCTCGGTCGGAAATCAGATACGAAAACGCGAGACCTTCCCTCAGGCAGTGGCCGCGGGCGTGACGATCGCTGCCGGAAGCGACGTGGGGGTCTTCCCGCATGGCGACAATGTGCGCGAGCTTGAGGCGATGGTCAAGTTTGGGATGCAGCCAACGGCTGTGCTGCGCGCCGCGACATCCGTCAACGCGCGCGTTTTACATCTTGAGAACCTGATCGGTCGAGTCGCACCTGGGCTCAACGCTGATCTGATCGCGATTGAGGGCGACCCTGCGCGCGACATCTCCGACCTTAGAAAGGTCCGCTTCGTCATGCAGAAGGGCAAAGTTCACCGACCTTTATGATCGAGGGGTATTGCTGATATGGATGAAAAGAATGCTTCAGAAGGTTTGCAGGCAAGCCGGCGATGGTTTATCGAACAGTGCGGTATCGGTGCAGGGGCGTTCGCGCTCCATCATCTGCTTGCGCAAAACGGCTACGCGGCGACACCAACACAGATCGCGAACCCGCTGGCGCCCAAACGGCCACACTTCGCGCCCAAAGCCAAAAACGTCATCTTCCTGTTTATGGCTGGCGCCCCCAGTCATCTGGAGCTCTTCGACTATAAACCGCAACTCGCAAAGTTTGACGGGACTTTGCCACCGCCTGAGCTGCTCAAGGGCTATCGTGCCGCATTCATCAACCCGAACTCGACGCTACTCGGTCCCAAGTTCAAGTTTGCCAAGCACGGCCAATCCGGCGCGGAGTTGTCAGAGCTGCTGCCTCAGACGGCCCGTATTTGTGATGACCTGGCGATAGTCAAATCGATGGTCACTGACGCGTTCAATCACGCGCCAGGGCAGCTTTTGATGAATAGCGGATCGATGATCTTTGGCCGGCCAAGCATGGGTTCGTGGACAATCTACGGACTCGGTAGTGAAGCCGAAGACTTGCCGGCATTCGTCGTCTTCAGCACCGGAGCGAAAGGACCGAGCGGCGGTAACAGCTGCTGGAGCAGCGGCTTTCTGCCGACGGTTTATCAGGGTGTGCAGTTTCGTAACATTGGGGATCCGGTTCTCTATCTTTCGAATCCGCGTGGTGTGGACGATGAATTGCAGCGCGACTCGCTGGATGTCATCAACAAGCTGAACCGGGCCCGGCAAGTCACAACGGGCGATCCGGAAATTGCGACGCGCATCAACTCTTATGAGATGGCGTTTCGGATGCAGAAAAGCGCACCTGCGCTGCTTGATATTGCGAAGGAACCGAAGCACATCCTCGACATGTACGGCGCCGAGCCCGGCAAACCCTCATTCGCAAATACCGTGCTCATGGCGCGCAGACTCGTCGAGAGGGGAGTCCGCTTTGTGCAGATATTCCACGAGGCGTGGGACCAGCACGGGTCATTGGTGCGTGACTTGACCAAGAACTGCCGGGACACCGATCAAGCTTGTGCGGCGCTGATTACGGACCTTAAGCAGCGCGGAATGCTCAAGGATACGCTGGTGGTTTGGGGCGGAGAGTTTGGCAGGACCCCGATGGTGCAGGAGAGCAACGACGGACGCGATCATCATCCAAATGCGTTTACGATGTGGCTTGCGGGAGGTGGGATAAAACCTGGCATCACGATTGGCGCGACGGATGAACTGGGATTCAACGTCGTCGAGGATCGCGTCCATGTGCACGACTTGCACGCGACCATCCTGCATCTGCTGGGTTTCGATCACGAGAAGCTGACGTATCGCTTCCAGGGGCGCGATTTTCGACTGACAGACGTCGAGGGACTGGTAGTTGAGAAACTGCTGGCGTGAGCGGGAACAAGAGAAACTGCTGGGGCAGTAAGGACTGCCCCGACTGCAGGGACTAGAACGCCGACCGGGACACTGTGGATCGTTCCCTCACTAGCGATGATGTCGGGAAACCTAGCCGGGATATCTAAATATCGCCATCGCATCCGTCCGTGCCCTTGCAGCCCTTGCTGTCCTGCAGTCCTTGTTGTCCCTGCCGTCCTCAACGTCGCACGCTACGCCTTTGGTGGACTCTGCCAGAGGACGTTGACGATTTTCCATTTACCGTCAAACCTGGCGAGGTGCATATAGTCCGTGCCCCATTCGGCCACGAGCTTCACCGATGCCGTCTGGTCCATGACATCGTAGATAATGACTTCCTTGGGCGCATTCTTTGCGAGGCTGCCGTCCTTGTTGTAGGTCTTCGCGACCTCTACCAGACGCTGGAACGTCATGGTTGAACCCGGTCGATACGCGTTCTCAGCGGGCGGACGATAGAATCCAAGCTTGGCGAGATTCGGGTGGACGCTGCGCTCGATCCTCGCGGGCTCGACGTTGTAAACGCCCTCGACATAATCAAGCACCGCCTGCCGGACCGCCTCCTTCTCATTCGCTACCTGATTGCCTACCCCAAACGGCAAGACCGACATGATAATCATTCCCAAAATCAACATTCTTCCCATCATCGCCCTCCGATCAGGTTTGACACCCGCGATGTTTTTGCTCGTTATTATCGAACGCCCCGCCAACTAACAACTAACAACTGGCAACTAACAACTGGCAACTAACAACTGGCCACTGGCAACTAAC
>JBDTUW010000700.1:0-3106 GCA_040007555.1 Acidobacteriota bacterium
TTTCAATAGCTTCGGATAAGCCACGGATACAAAAAAAGCGAGCAAGGAATGATTCCTTGCTCGCTTTTGTCTTACCGCATATCAGACTCTACTCACCGCCCTTACTCTCGCGATGGAGTTCCCATCGATGGCCCGTCAAGGTCTTCCTGTTAGTACCGAGCGGCAGATCTCGATGCGGCACTGAATCGACGATCGGCTGTCCTCAAGCAGGCGCGCAATCCGGAGACTCTCGTCAAAGTTCACACGCGCCAGCTCGGACATAGTCTCCTCCAGTCTCTTTGCGTTGTTCCGTCCGGATGCGTCCCTCGCCATCAGCACCTTCGTACTGGCAGCCTGACGGAACCGGTTGCGAAGGTCGATCGCTTCGGCCGCGATCTCAAAAGCGATTGCAACGTCCAGGTTGGAAGCTGCACGTGCGAGCAGCAGCAGCGCATCCGGACGGCTCGCTTCGGATTCGCCCCGCCTTACTACATCTCGCGCGTGGCGAATCACCTCCATTGCGCCGGCCATTTGTCCGTTATCGATCACCAGCTTGACCAACCGCGCGAAGATCTGCGCGGCGTCCTCGGCCGTGGTGATCAGCCGCGCATACGTCAATACCGCAACAGTATCCTTGCGTTCGAGCGAGCCGAGCGCTGCTTTGTAGCCGATCCTGGATCTCCAGGCGGAGCGTACATTCTCCGTACTGAACATTTCTGCGATCTGCAGCGCGCGCTCCCACTCCCCCTTCTCCGTGACCTGTAGCAAGGCGAGCAAATAGTATCGGTCCTGCTCTTCCTTTGTCTTAACACCGGATGCCTGGGAGAGCAGGTCCTCAGGGCTCGCGCTCATGGTTAACTTGACGACTTGCTCCTGAAGTCGTGCTGGCAGAGCCTTCGTCAGCGCATCCGCACGCATGCGAATGGTTGCGGAACACTCCGGCATCTGCCTCTCAAAGTATGGGAGCAATCGAAGCAGCACGCTCGTTGTGCGCCCTGCGTCTGGGAGCGACGGAACGTCATTGGTGTCAGGAGGTCTGGCTTCCACTGCCCTCAATTGCCGTCCAGCGACGTCACACACAGTGCGCAGAAGGCGGGCGCCGCTTTGTGTATCGCCGATACTCGATGCTTCAAGTCCGAGATTCTGCCGAATCGCCGGCGCCCCATAGCCTGAGAGGGCGTACATGGCGAGGTAATCGATCGCCGATGCCCAGCTCGCGGAATTCTCCCGGACGGTTGCAAGGGCGCGCGCGAACAACTCATCCGCGGCTGCCTGGTCTTTTGTCCGCAATTTGACAAGGTAGCCGATAAGGACTGAATCGATCACCTCGGCAAAGCTCTCCTTAGCCAGTTCGATTGACAGGCTGACGCTGGTGTCGAGGAGCCCATACGCAAACTGGCCATATTGCCGTGAACGCTCCAGGGCGTCCGGCGACGGTGAGCCCGAGTCGCTCGATGAGGAAGATTTCGCAGGAGCAACAGCATCAGCCAATTGTCGCGCCAGTTTGGGATCGCGCCGCGAAACAAGGCCGAGCACGCTGGTGATGGCCTGGGATCGACTAACCCCCGGGCCCTCGAGAGCGGAGGCCTCTTCCGGTTCTCGTGACTTGACCAGAGTTACCATTTCGTCGACGGCCTCGATCAGGTAACGACGCGCCTTGGCTTGTTCATGGTCCCAGAGCGCGTCGGCAATCTGGGCCTTCATGACGATTCTGCTCTCTTTGTGTTCGACTGAGCGCATGTCAGAGAGCAACTCATCGAGCAACGCAATGGCGCGAAGCCGTATCACCGTCGCCTCATTGGCGGGTGTCGCCGGGGTCTTTGAGCGACCTTGGCCCAAGCCGAGCATTTGTAATGGCTGTGCAAGGAGACAGGCGAGCGCGAGCACGGTTGCTCGTGCGAGTGTCGTTGTTCGCGTTGGTCTGTTGGTTTCGGCCATCAGTATTGCCTCCTGAGCCCGATTGTGGGGCGAGGACTAGCCAATTCGCGTGCGATGGCCACCTTGACACTTTCGTGCTCACCGGCACACCGGCAGGCCGCGCAATTCGGGCTGGTTTCAGTTCCCAGTCGTTCGTTGATCGGCTGTCGGCCGAAGAACCGGCTTACCTAAACCTGATAACGACCGTTCACTAGTATTATTAGCATCCGGGAGGAAGAATATCTTAAAAACTCCGGGGAAGGAATTCGGGCGAGATACCGTCAGGGGCGCCCAGGAGCCGCTCGAGAGGCATCAAGGAACGGGCGCTATTGATAGGTGCGACCTTTATGTTTTAGCCATCCAGGTTGATGGCGGCCAGTCGCGTCCTGATGCGTCCAGTGGATCACGCCCCCTCGCTCGTTCCACTCATACTCACCGCTAAATGCAACGTTGTC
The DNA here is from genome assembly GCA_040007555.1 of Acidobacteriota bacterium. Classification (GTDB taxonomy): domain Bacteria; phylum Acidobacteriota; class Blastocatellia; order RBC074; family RBC074; genus JANNRD01. Next base: position 2,352 of record JBDTUW010000700.1, read on the forward strand.
GCCCTCCTCAAGCGATGCTACTCGCGGGGCCTGGTCAATATTGTGCGCGATCAGCAGGGTCTGGCCGGCGCGCAACCTGACGATAAACTTCTGGTGCCGATCGCCCTCCCGGTCATCCGGTAGAAGCTTTATCACGACTCCCTCTCCCTCAACCTGTCGATTGCTTGCACGATCCGTGATGGCGCGATACAGGACCTGAGCATTCTCCGCAAACCGCGCTTCTTCAGTGGCAGGGGCCCGGTTACAGCTGATCGCCAACGCAGCGATAGAGGGGAAAAGTACGAGCCAAAAAACCTTTCGCATGGTGCTTGCAACCTTAATGAGTGGACAATGATGCTCTGGCTCCTTCGACGCTTTGTGAAGGAGGTCAAAGACTAAGTGAGAAGCCGGTTCCACGACAAGGCAAGAGCTGCCCAATGAAGACTATCAGCGGCTTAAACTCACGCGAAGCCGGTTGGGGCGGGACTCCTTGCATCCTTCGACTTGCTGACTGCATCCCGCGTCATTTCGCGCGATCGCCGCTTCCCGTACGATTGTCCCTGGACCCGCGAGTGAGCTTTTCTTCGATGAAACTCAACCACCACCGGCTATCAGCCTCGTGAGACTTCACCCATCTCACAGGAGTAAGATGCGTCAGTTACTCCCTGACCTCTCGCTGGGTTCAGGACTGTCAAAAGACTGCGATGGAAAGGAGCTGCAAAAATGCCGCCTGTTGATTGGGGATCGCTGATAATCCCGGCGACAAGCCTCTACGA
>JBDTUW010000701.1:0-3105 GCA_040007555.1 Acidobacteriota bacterium
CTGGATGTATCGCAAGCCATACCGCGGGCCCATCCGTGGACGGTGACGAGCTACGATCATGAGGGCGGAGCCTACTACGACTTCATCGAACACCCGGAGCTCATCCCTGAGGTACTTGAAGACTTTGCGCCTTTCGAGGGTGAGACTGCGGTTGGGGTTTTCTACGCATTCCTCGCCTGGCTCAACGGCTCGGACAGCTTGCTTGAGACAAACGATTGCGCTCTGAATCCCCCTCTTGCGGAAGCAGACATGTTCCGCGCCTCGTTAAGGATTGGAGGCCGCGTTGATATCTTTTATCGAGACCATCGGCTGAATCTGGTTGCGCGCTCGGATGCTTTTGGCTGGCTGGTGAGAATGTTCGGCCTTTATCTTCAGACGTATCGCTCGGATTTCTCCCGCGGTGTGATTACCCTTGGCATAAGGGAGACGCATTACGTCCAACTTTCTGAGACGGAGTGCGTTGGGTATCGACTGAGCGTCAACTTCCACGCCTACGGGGACACTGAGAAGGAGGTCTGGAGCAATCTGACGGTTGTCTTCGAGGGCATCTGGGAGGCAGCGAAGAGAGTCTGTCTTGCTGTCGAAGCGCCGATGCCAGAGTTTCCGTGATCGATTTCGCTCGAGCTCAAAGTTCCAACGCGGACACCCTCTCCTTCACTAAGCTAAGCTGTACGACCGGCAACTCGAGCTGTTTGCAATTGTTTGATTGGGCGGCTAATTCGAACTCAGGTCTGTGACAGGTGGCGCTCCACCTTCCGAAGCCGCAATCGGTAGTGAATTCGCAGGAACGTCGAACCCCAAAGCGTCAGCAGGTGATCTGCTCGCACTTCGCCATTCTCGCCGGCGTACACGTGGATGCGTTCCCGCATCGTGCGCACATATCTCACCCAGACAGCCCCTCGCTCTCCATGGACCGTCAGGTAAAAGCCAGGATCACCCAACCGCTCGCCTGACGACGTTATCGAGAGGGATCCGTCCTCGTGAGCCTGAGGTCGCATGATGACGATCGCATTGCCATTGGGCAGCGGAAACGCAACCTTGACGCATGGTCCATCGTATCCCGGTATTGAGCAGACGGAATAGTTGCCCGCGTACACCACGTCACCTCTGCTGACCAACGTGCGAACCCAGGCTGTATAGCGGACCTCTCCGGTTTCCGGATGCTGCAGTTTGATGACCTCACTGGTCATGCCGCGGCTTGTATCAAGCGCTGACAATGGGACATTCAATTGCTGGAGCCTGCGGCTGAAGAGCACAGCGAGCAAGCTGCCGAATGGCCGAAAAGCGGCTGACCATTCCGCCCACGCGTCGAGTTCGTAGCCCGCCGTTTGTTCGTAGAAGGTGATTACCTGCGCGTGGACTCTTGCGGGGTCAAACCCGGGCCCGGACAGTCGGGAGAAGTCGTCAACAAGGCCTTCACCGGGGCCCGCACGCCTGACCTTGAGATTCGACTCGCGAGCCAGTACATCAAAAAAGTCGCGGCCAATACCCGCGGGTTTTCCGACCGGAGCCTCCAGCCAGCGTGCCAGGCCGAGATCGACGCGTGTGCCAGTGAGTTCCACCCATCGTTGGGTAAACCAATCCGTAAGGTAGCCGCGTTTTGCCCCGAGCCAGATCATTTTGTCGGTGACCTCATGTTGTCCCTTTCACCCCTGCAGTATATACGCTGTTGCGAACCAGTAGGGTGTCTCGTCCAGATCATAGCCAGGGACAAGCTATCGCAGAGGCGCGGAGACTCAAAAGGCTCCGTAGATGGTGTGGCTGGCATTGGCAAATTCAGAGTAGTAGTCTAGCGCCTGCCGGAACTCGCGGTTACTCTGTTGAAGCGAGTGGATTGGTGGAATTCATGCCGAAGGAACCATCCGCATTTCAAGAAGGGACTTACTTAAACGCGGCCTCGCCGCAGCCACACTTGGAGGTACGATGTCGCTTGACGAGCCACTTTCAGGATTCGCAGCCGAGTATGACAAGTATGATGCGCTTGGTCTGGCTGAGCTGATCTCCAAAAAGGAGATCACTGCCTTGGAACTTCTCAGAGCCGTACGACAACGGGTCGAACTTTTCAACCCTCAGTTGAATGCCTTCTCCCAGCTTTTCTTCGAAAGAGCAGAAGCTCAGATCAAGGCAGGTCTGCCAAAGGGTCCGCTCTCGGGTGTGCCATTTGCCCTTAAGGACATTCATCTTCGCCTCGCTGGAACGAAGACCACCTTTGGCAGCCGAGTCTTTAAGGATTACACGCCGACCGCTAATAGCACGCTTGTCGATCGCTACCTGGCGGCAGGTCTCGTCATCTTTGGCAAGACAACGACTCCGGAGTTTGGGCTGACTACGACAACCGAATCCGTTCTTTACGGTGTGACGCGCAATCCGTGGAGTCTCGAGAGGACCTCGGGAGGATCCTCTGGCGGGTCATCGGCGGCCGTCGCAAGCCGGATGTTGCCTACCGCTCACGGCAGCGATGGAGGCGGCTCAATTCGTATTCCCGCTTCCTGCTGTGGGCTCTTCGGGCTCAAACCCACGCGCTCGCGAGTTCCCCTCGGTCCATCCGCATTCGAGGGATGGAACGGGCTCGGTGTTCACCACGCACTGACAATGTCGGTGAGGGACAGCGCGGCGCTGCTGGATGCGACCTGCGGCGCGGAGACTGGGTCACCCTTCTTCTCGCCTCCACCTTCCCGGCCGTTTCTAGACGAGGTTTCGACCAGCCCGGGGAAGCTTAGGGTCGTTGTAGTGCTCGATCCTTACGCTACGGTTCCGCTTGACCCGGAGTGTCGAAGGGCCGCTGTCGACGCTGCAAACCTTTGCACGAGTCTCGGCCATAGCGTCGAAGAGACGAGGCTTCCGATTGATGTCGCTCTTCTGGCTCACGCGTTCACGACGATCTTTAAGGTTTCGGTTGCGCGGTCGGTCGATGATGGTCATCTCGAGTTGGGGCGGCCGGTCACCGAGGCTGATGTCGAACCACTGACCTGGGCAACCGCGCAAAATGGCAAACGCGTAGCCAGCATTGAGTACTCACGAGCGATCGCGTCAGCGCATCAGATCGGTTTGACGATAGCCCGCTTCATGGAGAAGTATGATGTAGTTCTCAGCCCGACCCTGGGG
>JBDTUW010000702.1:0-3100 GCA_040007555.1 Acidobacteriota bacterium
CGCATAACGAACTGCCATCAACGCGGTTAGTGCCGGCCCTTTGTCATCGGTCGTGCCTCGGCCTTCATATCGGTCGCCGGACTTATAAAACGAAAAGGGTGATCGGTTCCATTCAGAGGCGTCCGCCGGTTGAACGTCGAGGTGATTGTAGATAGTAACCGTCGGGTTCTTTTTGTCCGTCACAAGAGAGCCAAAGACGACGGGGTTTCCGGGAGTTTTGACGCATTCAGCCTGGGCGCCCACCGCTCGCAGGTATTCGGCGGCGGTCTCGCCGCATTTGACGATGTCCTGCTGACGCTCTGGGTCCATGCTGATGCTGGGAATCTCTACCAGAGTAGCAAGTTTGTCTTCAAACTCATTTCGCACAGAGCGAATATACTGATCCTGTTTTTTTGAAGTGTTCGGATTACTCATCATTACCTCAGCTGATAAATTGTCGTGTCTATGAGGCGCAATTCAGTCAAATCGCCTACACTCCCCCCCGACCCCTGCCCCCTGACCCCTACTCACCCTCTCGCGGTCAGAAACTGAAGTGTGGTTTGCCCGATCCTGATCAGATCGCCGCTTTCCAGTGCGTGAAGCTGCTGCGGTCTGAGCCGAATCCGGTTATTAATAAAAGTGCCGTTGGCACTGCCAAGGTCCTCAATAAAAAACTGTCCCGCACGCACCAAAATTCGTGCATGCTTGCGGGAAACCCGGGCGGCTGGATCGTGACTTGACAGGTCTACCTCGGGACGAATTCCTCGGTTCGGGTCCAGGCGCCCAATAAGAATTTCGCTCTCCGGTGGTATGGAAAACTGCACCTGCGGCACTTCAGAATCAACCAGTAACAGTTTGCCCGCGACAAGACCCGTACTCGGTGGGCGATGGCTGAAATAGATTCGATACAGATCATGTGGCGTCAGGTCCCGGCCACACTGAAGGCAGATCGTCTTCCGGTAGGTCAGGTGCAACCCAACATTGGCCTGTGTTGCCTCGGCGTCCTCGCGGATGAGAAGATCAAGAAACTGCTCTCGATCCGGCTCGGAAAGGGTCTCCCACGACAAACCGCGTTCGTCAGCGATTTGGCGCAACTGGGCCGCAGCCATGTCAACACTTGTGGCCTGCACCAGTGTCGTATCTTCAGCGAGAATCTGCATCAGCTGGCGTCGGTGCGACTGGTCCATCTGATCGACCCATTCGCGCAACTTGTTCTTGTCGGTATCAGATTCGCTCATCCGGAAGCTCGCGGGATCATTCGCTACTTCTCATCCGGTCGGCGCCATTCTCGTCCGTCACGCTGAAGCAGTTCATCGGACTCCTTCGGGCCCCATGAGCCGGCAGCATAGTTGGGGAACGAGCGCGGAGGAAGCGCTTTCCAGACATCAATCACTGGTTCGATGACACGCCAACCGGCTTCCACCATGTCCGCCCTCTGGAAGAGTGTTGCGTCACCAGTCATACAGTCGTAGAGAAGCCGCTCATAGCCGGTACTCGGTGTGCTGCCGAAGTAGTCGGTGTAGTTGAAGTCCATCTCGACGGGGCCGAGACGCATGATGGGTCCGGGGATCTTGGCGCCGAAACGTAAGGAGATGCCTTCATCGGGTTGGATGTGGATCACCAGTCGATTGGTTCGCAGTCGCTCAACAGGTGTGTCGCGAAAGAGTCGAAAAGGAGCACGTCGAAATTCAATCGCAATCTCGGTGACACGGCTCTTTAGGCGTTTTCCGGTTCGAAGATAGAAGGGAACACCCGCCCATCGCCAGTTATCGATATCAAGCTTGAGTGCGACGTAAGTCTCGGTTCGGGAATCGGGCTCGACGTTTGGCTCCGTGCGATAGCCAGGCACCCGCTCTCCCATTATCTCGCCGGGGCCATATTGTCCACGCACCGAATTTGTCAGCACTTCCTCCGGGTCCGGTGGTTGTGTTGCCTGCAGCACTTTGGCCTGCTCATCCCGCACCGCGTCTGCTTCAAACGAGACCGGAGGTTCCATCGCTGTCAGAGTAACCAGCTGGAAAAGATGGTTGGGCACCATGTCCCGCAGCGCGCCAGAACTTTCGTAATACTTGCCTCGCTGCTCGACACCTACGCACTCGGCAGCGGTTATTTGCACATGATCGACATAGTTGCGATTCCAGATCGGCTCAAAGAGCCCGTTGCCAAAGCGAAACACCAGCAGGTTCTGTACCGTTTCCTTGCCCAGATAGTGATCAATACGATAAATCTGACCTTCAGTCAGCGTCTCCTTTATCTGCTGGTTGAGAAGGCGCGCTGAATCCAGGTCATGCCCAAAGGGCTTCTCGATGATGACCCGGCGCCATTGCCCGTTCTCTTCGGCAGTCAACCCGACTTGTCCAAGTTGGCGCACGATCTCGCCGAAGAATGCCGGCGCGGTGGCCAGGTAATAGAAGTAATTGCCGCATGCTAGATGCGACTGGTTGGCCTTTGAAAGGAGATCGCGAAGCTGCTCGTAGGTGTTGGGATTCTGGAAGTCGCCCGAAACGAAGTATATCCGCTGGAGAAACCAGTTCCAGATCTCGGGATCGACCGGTTCCGTGGCGAATTCTTTCATCCCGGCGGTCAATTGCTCGCGGAACTGCTCGGTCGTCAGGCTATTGAAGGCGCAGCCAACGATCGAGAACCCGCTGGAGAGGAGCTTTCTGCTGGCGAGGTTGTAGAGTGCGGGGATTAGCTTCCGGCGCGTCAGGTCGCCAGTTGCGCCAAAGATCACCATGACGCACGGCGAGGCCTGATGATCCTGCTCCTCATCCAATTCCGACATACCGCATCCTCCGGGATCCATCCGCCTCTTTCGGAAATGAAATGCCTCTGCGCACTCGTAGCACACAGTCTACGCGCGCCAGTGGGGTCCGACGACTAACCGCCGGTTGGGCGTTCCACGTGCCCACCAAACTGGTGCCGCATGGCGGATAGAACCTTCTCCGCAAAGGTAAAATCCTGTCGCGACCGGAACCGCGTGAAGAGAGATGTCGCCAGTACGTCGGCCGGGACCGCCTGCTCAATCGCAGCCATCAATGCCCATCGACCCTCGCCTGAGTCCTGCACAAACCCGGAATAGTTCGAGAGGCTCGGATTTTCTGCGAGAGCCAGGGCCGTC
>JBDTUW010000703.1:0-3097 GCA_040007555.1 Acidobacteriota bacterium
GCGAATCGCCGCTGGAGACTGACAACCAGCGCATCGTACCGAATGCGCGGAGGACTCATTGATCGAGAAAATGCCAATGTTCGGATTGGGTCTCGCGCCGAGGAAGCGCGGATAGCCTGTGGCTGCGTCAATCGTCGGCGCGCCAAGATTGCTGTCGACTCGCCGTTGCAAGTTCCACGCGGAGCTGTGCACATAGCCGACAGACAAGTTGAAATGACCCACGCTCTGATCCACGGCGGCGGATGTCTGGAACGTGCGTGGGTTAACAAAATCCGGCTGAAAACCGAATGCGCGCGACTGTACTCGATTGGCTATACCCGTCGGCAGGCTCGGAACGGATGTCAGGATGTTGGGAAAGGTAACGAGTGCTCCTGCCCCTCGGAAGACGCAGTTTGCGGGGATCGCTGCGCCGACGGCTGTGCGACACGCCCCACTGCGTTCGTCGAAACTGTAATCCTTCGTTACCAGGTCGTTATTCGTAAAGACTCGCAGGAACAGCACCGCTGGCGTGCGCGAGTCGTAAAGTCCAGCCGAGAGGCGCACCGCAGTGCGGCCGTTATTGCCCACATCCCAGGCCAGTCCCAGGCGTGGCTGCCACATCTTCAGATCGTCCGGGATGAAGGTCGTCTCGGGTAGCGCCGGGTTGGGGCGCACGGGGTGCGGATTCCATTGCCCTTCCCAGCGCAACCCGGCGGTCAGCGTCAGCGAGCGTGATAGCTTCACCCGATCCTGCGCGAAGAGGGCCAACTCTTTCTGCGATCCCTTGGCGACAATCAATTCGGGAACGACGACGATTGTCTGGGTCAGCCGTCGCGGTATTCCGTTGAGAAAATCCGTCAGACTATTGAAGCGCCATGTCCCGAGATAATCCGGCTGGCGCTGTGCCGTGAATTCGTTGAGGTTGACGTCGATGCCAAAGCGAAGACGGTGCGCGCCTGCATTGAGGCTGAGGTTATCGGAAAGCTGATATCGCAGCGTCTCAAATCTGCGCGGGCGGCTACTGGACTCACCGAACCGGCCGTAATTGTCAACGCGAATCTCGGGCCCCATCGTGCTCGGATTCTCGCGACGCCGATCGGTGGCAATCTGCGCTCGAAACTCGTTGACCGTCCGCGCATCAAACACCGTCACCAGTCCCAGCTTCAGGCCATGACTCGAGTTGGCTGCCTCGTAGTTGGTTGAAGCGAAGTTGTCGGTCAATGTCGTTCCGTCCGCCAGCGCGCCGAAGTTCTCGCCACGAAATCTGGCGAAGTTGTATTGGACGTTGAGTGTATTCTCGTGAGAAAGGATGAAATCCGCCCGCCCGAAAACCGCCGTTGGGTTGTTAGTGCTGTCGTGCTCCCCTTGTAGCTGAACAATGTTGGCTGGAACAGTTAATCCCGCGGCAGGTGTTGCGAACTGGACGAAGTAGGGAATTCGGAGAAAATTCTGTTCGGCTCCGATAAAGAAGAATGCACGATCCTTTTTGATTGGCCCGCCGGTTGACCCGCCAAACTGGTTCTGTGTGTTGCTTCCCTTGTTCTCGAAAGCGTCAGGTGAGGTGAGATGCCGATTGCGGTTCAGATAGAACGCTTCACCGTGCCATTCATTCGTGCCCGATTTGGTGACCGCGTTGACGAAGCCGGCCCCTGTCCGGCCCACTTCAGCAGACGCGCCCGAGCGCACCACCTGAAACTCGCGAATGGCGGTCTGCGGGAAGAAGAATACTGCGTCATTGCCGCCGCGCTGGTTGCCCTGCAGCGAATCATTGAAATCGGCCCCGTCCAGAGCGATGTTTGAATTAATCGAGCGCTGACCGGCGATGACCAACCCCTTGCGGTCGGACTCCTGCACAACCCCTGGTGTCAGTTGAATAAAGTCGGTGAAATTCCTCCCGCGAATGGGTAGGTCCTGGACCGAGCGCGCACCAAAGACCGTCCCGCTCGCCGCTTCCTCAGGATCAATCGCCTCAGCACCTGAGCTGACCGTCACTTGTTCGGTCACACCGGACGGGACGAGCTTGAAATTGACGGGCGTCGTCTCGCCAACAGTCAATAACACTTCCGTTCGTTTCGCTTCGGCAAAACTCCCGGATCTCACGATGACTTCATATCTGCCGACGGGCAGCACGAGAACGTTAAAACTGCCGCGTGCGTCCGTCGTCGCAGTGCGCTGCAGCCCGGTCTCAAGGCTCCGTATGTTCACCACCGCGCCGGCCACCACCGCCCCCGCGGCGTCGGTGATCGTGCCCTCGATCGCAGCGCTACCCGATTCGGATTGTGCGAGTGCAATGACACACATCGCGCAGGTCAGTACCAACGCATGAACAATCAGGCGAATGCCTCTTGTATTCGATCCGCGAAATCTGGCCAGCCTGCGACAGTTAGTCAGCATTATTCAAGTCTCCCTTGGTCGTCCTCTGTGATCGTGAGAAATACGGGCGATGTGCGAAGGCACCAAAGAGCAAAATCTAGCAGACAGAGATCATGGCCGAGTTATGAACCTGCTAGATCCGTGTTAAGAAACGGCCGCCTGCATGGCCGATGACAGCCTGTCCAGAGGTCTCTCTGCCCGCATGCGTCATCTCGCGGATTCTTATCGTCCAGTCGCGGACTTGGCCCGTCTAAATCACAGGTTGGCGTCTTGAACTCGCGGGTGAAGTAAACAAAACGGCCACGCATCGAGCCCGCTTGTAGGCGAGACCTGGTAATGTTTGAATCATTCGCGATCATTGATTCGCGAGGCGCAGTCCGATTCGACACGGATTGATGATTTTGGATTGATGCTCCCTGCAATTCTTATCCTGACGAGTGTCAGGCGTCGCTTGAGTCAAAGGCACAAGAACGTGGAAATCATGAAGAAAACATTCCAGTTGGTCACCATCGCGGTGTTACTCGCCGCATTGCTATGCCTGCCGGTGTCGATGCGCGCGACGAGGGCTCAACGAGGTGATGCGGCTCGAAAGCCCAACATTATCCTCATCGTCGCCGATGATCTGGGTTATGGCGACCTGGGGGTCCAGGGCTGCCGGGACATTCCGACTCCAAATATCGATTCGATTGCGCAGGATTGACGATCGTCCGGTCATTGCGCTCGATCTGCATCCCACTGCCGTCGC
>JBDTUW010000704.1:0-3095 GCA_040007555.1 Acidobacteriota bacterium
TTCGAGCTCGAGCCGAGCCGGATCGAGGCAGCGGAAGCAGGGACCGTTGATCGCCGGGAAGACAAGAACATCAAGAGGCTGGCAGAAGAGACAGGCGGGCGCGCGTTTTTCACCGGTCAGGTGATCGAACTAGAAAGAAGCTTTTCGGCGATCGCCAAGGAAAATCGCAGCCAGTATCTGATCGCTTATTCGCCAACAAATGAGAAATTTGATGGAAAGTTCCGCGCGGTTGAGGTCCGGCTGCTGGAGAATAAGGATCTCAAGGTTCGCACGAAGAAGGGCTATACGGCGGTCCCCCGCACCGTATCAGCCAAGCAATAAGTTGGAAAACGAGAGAAGTTGACTGCGGTCCACCACCCCCCTGGCGACGCAGGCGATTCAAAGCTTCGGGTGAGGGATGGCACATGACGTTTAAGCAATATGCCCGTGTGGCGGTCGTTGGACTCGGTTCCATCGCTGTTAGCGCGGGGTTCATTTTCTTCTCTGCCACGGCGCCTGTGCGCGCCCAACAGCAAAAAGCCAAGCAAACTCCTGGCCAGCAAACACCTGGCCAGCAAACACCTGGAAAGCAGGACCCACAAAAGCCCGGGCAGAAGCCTACCGACGAGGAAGGGCAGACCATTCGCGTCGGAACGCAACTTGTTAATGTGCTCTTCAGCGTTAACGACAAGCAGAACAAGTACATCAACGACCTGGTCAAGGAAGACGTTGCCATCCTCGAAGATGGAAAACCGCAGGAGATATTCATCTTCAAGCGCGAGACTGACCTGCCGTTGACGATGGCAATGTTGATCGACACCAGCGGCAGCGAGCAGCATACTCTGCCGCGCCTGAAGGACGCGGGCGGCCAGTTCATCGATTCGGTCATGCGATCGGGGAAGGACACGACCGCAATCGTTCAGTTCGAGGGCGAAGCAACGCTCCTGCAGGGATTGACCTCCAATCCAGCACGCATCAAAAAAGCGCTCGAGGAAGTCGCGTATATAGCGGCTCCCCCAGTGAGCGTTTTTGGCGGCCCGACTCCGCCGATCAATGGCGGGTCTCGTCAGGGCGGAACTTCGATGTTCGATGCAATCATCGCGACTGGATCGGACCTCCTCGCCAAGGAGCCAGGCAGGAAGACGATCATTCTGATCACTGACGGCGAGGACACCACGAGTCGCAAGCGAATCCAGGATGCGATCGACGAATCGCTGCGGGCGGAGGTGGTCATATATGCCATCGGGATCGGCGATCCGGGCTTTGGCGGAATCAATGAGGGCGTGCTCAAAAGGTTATGCGAGTCGACGGGTGGCCGCGCCTTCTTTCCGCAAGGTGCGCGCGATCTCGATCGCGCCTTCGCGCAACTCGAGCAGGATCTGCGTCAGCAATACCTGCTTGCCTACGAACCATCGAACGAAACAAACGATGGATCGTTCCGCAAGATCGAGGTGCGTGTCCAGACTCGGAAGGATCTCAAGGTTCGCCACCGGCGCGGGTACTACTCGCCAAAGGGCTGAGCAGGAGCCGTTAACCCCGACATATGGACCATGCCCCTCCTCCCGCGCTCCTCATCGGCGCGGACGCACACGATTGGACGCGTGACTATTTTCTATGGATCCCGCTGTTGCTCGCGTCGTGGCGGCTCGCCTGGAAATTTCAGGACCCGTTCATTTCGGACTGGGACGGATTCGACTATACCGTCTACGCTGTTCAAAACCTCCCATCCACTCTAGGTCTCGGTCGGGCGCTTTTTCTTGGCTATAATCACCTCCTGTGGGAAATCGCCCATCGTCTCCTCGGTGTCCCGCTCGAGCACGCATATCTTGTCTTCCGCTACGGTGTTATCGCGCAGGCCGGTCCCGCGATCGTGGGCTTCTACGCCCTGACCAAGGAGTTGACGGCCAGCCGGCTCGCCGCCGCGATTTCAGCCTCGATAGTGGCGCTTTCACCATTCTTCATCACCTATAGCGGCCGGGTAATGAGTGAGATTCCGGCGTTTCTCCTTCTTTTCTGGTCGCTCTGGTGGATGTTTCGATCGCTGCGCAAGGGCAAGACAAAAGGATTTCTTGTCTCTTCACTGCTCGTCGGGGTGAGCGCGAATGTCCGCGAGTTTGCGGTGTTCTATCTCTGGATCATACCTGTCGTGGGCCGTGTTTACGGAATGCGTTGGAAGACCGCAGGCGTTGCCCTGGTGTTGGCAGTCGGCGGGGCACTCGCGGGGAGCGCATTCTGGGCACTTTATTTTCCGGAGTACTATCTTCCCGCAGTAACACGCTGGTGGATTCTGAGCGCGAAGGAGCGTCGCATCCACAACGTTACCTCACACAATTTCTTTTTTCTGCGGACATTCGCCTACCAATGTTCCTGCGCGGCCACTCTGATTGGCCCGATTGCACTCATTTGGCTCTGGCGGAGGCGCGAACTGCGCGGGCTCTGGCTGTTTGGAATGGCTGGACTGGGAACGAGCGTTGTGCTGCTCGTCAACCATGACCTGTCAGTGAACCCCCGATATCTGATGATGGGTCTGCCCGGACTGGCAGCAGTCAGCGGCTGGGCGCTGGCGGAGCTCTTCAAGTGGCGCGCGGATGTAGCTGGTGGACTCCTGATCGGCCTGGCCTTTCTGACGGCGGGTGTCTTCACGCATCTCGGCAAGGAGAACTATGATCAGACGTGGAACGCGAGAGCGGCACAGCGATACCTTGCGGGCATAGACTATCTCCCATCAAATTCGGTGTTCATCGTCGGCGCGAGAACACCGCTGGTGAATTTCTACTCCGCTCTCGGAGCGCGGCCGGGCTGGGGGACGATACAACCGGGCTCGGGCTGGCCGGATGAGATGCTCGCGCGCGTCATCGAAGGGCACGTTGCCGCTAACCGTCCTGTTTTCGTCGACTTCAATCGGGACCTGTGGCAACTGGGTGAACGTCAGACCAGACGCGAAGAAATTGGTCTGGAAATGCTTAGACGTGAGTGCCAACTCGAGCTGGTTCATGATCAGCTATATAGGGTGCGGAGCTGCCGGAGAAGATAGTTGTCAGTGGCCAGTTTTCTATTTGTCAGGGATCAGTGGCGATCAGGGGGGGCAGGCATTACCGTTCGTAGTACCGCCTTCA
>JBDTUW010000705.1:0-3090 GCA_040007555.1 Acidobacteriota bacterium
AACAGGTTCTTGAGGAGGCGACTGCGGCCGGGGTCAAGGCAGTGCTCAACTTCGCGCCAGTGCAGCTCCATCCAAAGCCCGGTATCAAAGTGAAGAACGTTGACCTGGCGATTTCGCTCGAGAGTCTCTCCTACTTTCTCGCGCGACCCGGCGCGGAACACGCCCTCGATAGCTTCGGCGAATTTCTCAGCACCGAGACTGAAACAAAGGAAAATGGCAGCGCTCGGCCTGCCCGTTGACGCTTTCGTCGACAACGGTATCGATCAAACATGGACGAGCGTGAGGTACGCCAGCAGATAGTCGAGGTAGCGCGACGCTGTTACGATCGCGGGCTAATCGTCGCTGGCGACGGGAACATCAGCGTTCGTGTCGCGCCGGGGCGGATCATCGCGACGCCCTCGGGTGTGAGCAAGGGGTGGATGAAGCCCGAAATGATGGTGGTCGTGGACGACGATGGCCGGCCACTCGAAAAGAGCGAGTATAGCGTCTCGTCCGAGTTTCCGATGCATCGCGTTATTTACCAGGCGAGACCCGACATTCATGCCGTCGTCCACGGGCATCCGCCGCATGCGACGGGTTTTGCAGTTGCTGGTCTGGCTCTGGACAAGGCAATCTGCTCGGAGGTGGTCCTGACTCTTGGTTGTGTGCCGCTGGCCGCATACGGAACACCTTCGACATCGGAGCTGACGGCTGCGATCGCGCCATTTCTCAGCTACCACGACGCCCTTCTGATGGCCAACCACGGCGCCGTCGCATATGCTGATACTTTGGAGAAGGCATTCAACAAGCTCGAGACCGTGGAGCATACGGCTCGCATCAGTTTGATAGCACGCAGCCTGGGAAACGAGAATATCTTGCCGCCTGAGGCAATTGAAAAGCTTTATGACATCCGTGAGCGCGGCGGACTGATGCGTCCCGAGGCGAGGACGGGTCAGGCGTGTCCCTATACGCCCGAACTCGGGGACACGGGCATCTCCGGTAATGGACATGAAGCGGTTACGCTGACGCGGGCGGAACTGGTTGAATTGCTGTTTGAAAGCACTCAGTTGGTCCGTAGTCGTTGAAATTCACGTGACGCAATGTAGGGGCGGGGGCTTGTCCCTGCCCGCGTTCCCGGCCGAAACGGGCAGGGACAATCCCCGCCCCGACGGCTAGTTTTCACTGCGAAAAAAGGAGCACCCGAATTGATGGAAGCACTCGGCATGATTGAAACGAAGGGCCTGGTCGCCATGATTGAAGCGGCGGATGCCATGGTCAAGGCAGCCAATGTCACGCTCGTTGGTTACGAGAAGATCGGAGCCGGCTTCGTGACGGCGATAGTCCGAGGTGATGTGGCGGCGGTCAAGGCGGCTACCGATGCCGGTGCCGCAGCGGCGCGGCGTGTCGGAGAATTGGTCAGCGTTCACGTCATTCCACGCCCGCACTCATCGGTGGACGAGAATCTCCCGATAACACCTGAATCTCGTGGGCGTAAGTAAACACCCCACGCGAAATCAGGGAGAGTGCGTCGTCATAGTCCCGGCTACTGGCACCACGGCCTATGTTCTTCGCCCTCTGATTTGCCCTCTAACTTGCAACATGACGCGCGGGTGCTCTTGATGATGATTGGACGCATAGTCGGGACGGTGGTGGCGACGCGCAAGGACCCGCGACTCGAGGGAAACAAACTCCTCCTCGTGCGACAAATATCGCCTGAAGGCGAGGACGAGAATAACTACGTCGTCGCCATCGATACCGTCGGCGCCGGCTTCAGGGAGCGAGTGCTGGTTGTAGCCGGCAGCAGTGCGCGTTTGGCCGAAGGCCTCAAGGATCGACCCGTAGATGCGGCTATCGTCGGCATCATCGACACCGTTGAGATCACGGATTGACTCTACCGTTGAAACAGTCTCGCAATGGACGTTTCTCTTGAAGACATTTGCAACTCGAAGGCCGGAGAACGAAATGAGCAAACAGCACAGCCCGGGCATCAAATGGCGCTCCCCTGAATATCCAAGGACCAGCCAGCCTGATTGACTCCCTTGCAGGGCATCTATGAGTGTCATCCGTATTGCGCTCGCACAGATCAATCCGACTGTTGGGGATTTCGACGGTAACACCGCGAGAATTATTTCTGATATAGATCGTGCCCGTTCGCTCGGCACCGATGTGATTGCGTTTCCCGAGCTCTCGATCCCGGGATACCCTCCAGAGGATCTCCTTCTTAAACCACAGTTCATCACCGCCAACCTCAAGGCGCTCGATGCCATCGTCGAGGCCTCGAAGGGAATCATTACCGTGGTCGGATTCATCGATCGGACCACAGACATTCACAACGCTGCCGCGATCATTTGTGACGGGAGGCTCGAAGCTGTCTACCACAAGATATTCCTCCCGAATTATGGCGTCTTTGACGAGTACCGATACTTTAGAGCCGGGGATTCGGCTCCCATTTTCCGATACGGCGATGTTCTTTTCGGCGTGAACATCTGCGAGGACATATGGTCTCCGGGCGGCCCCACCAAGCTCCAGGCTCTCGGCGGAGCTCATCTGGTGATCAATATTTCGGCTTCGCCTTACTATGCAGGCAAGGGGCGCGATCGTGAACGAATGCTGCAGACGAGGGCCGAGGACAACGCGGTCGCGGTCGCCTACGTCAATGTCGTTGGTGGTCAGGATGAACTGGTGTTTGACGGACAGAGTCTTGTCATCGACGAGCGAGGCCGGACGATAGCGCGCGGGCGGGTATTTGAAGAGGATCTGGTTCTAGCCGAGATCAACGGCGAGCGTGTCTTCAACGAGCGGTTGCATGATCCGAGACATCGTCAGGAACGGCTCGACGCGGCGGATGAGAGCATCTCAGTGGAACGCATGACACTCAGCGAAGGCGGCTTTTCTCACGCGAACGCGAACAGGAAAGTAATTGAACTACAACCTGTTCCGAGGCCGATCGATCGCGCAGAGGAGGTCTACCGCGCACTTGTCGTTGGCACGCGCGATTATGTGAAGAAGAACGGATTCAAGAGCGTTGTCATCGGTCTCTCGGGTGGCATCGATTCAGCATTGACGGCGTGCATCGCTGTTGATGCACTTGGGGCAGAGGCCGTGACCTGT
>JBDTUW010000706.1:0-3081 GCA_040007555.1 Acidobacteriota bacterium
TGGGCTAGAGGACTTTCACCGCTTCGCGGTTGGGATAAAAATGGCCAAACTCCAGACACTCTCTATAGAGAGTGCCTCGGGCACAAATCTTCCTCACTAATGCGGCGAGTTCGTTTCCCTTAGAATTCTCCCGAACCTCACTGTCAAATCACTGAAGGCGGCCAATCCCCGGCGAAAATCCTTATTCCAGAATGTGCTCATGAGTTTGAAAAGCCCGGGTGGCTTGGCTGCTGCTGCGCTGCCCTGAGCCAACGCCTGGGGAATGGCTCCCGTCAGACCGCCGAGCAGTACAGGCTCGATCTCTCCCAGCACCTTGACCAGCAGCAGAACGTTTCGGGTTGCGCGAATACCCTCCGGACCTCTTGCCACATCGACGACCTGTTCGAGTATCTTTTCCCCTCCGCCTAATGTGCCTCTTAAGAATTCGAGCACCCCGCTATCGTGAAAGCCTTGCAACAACTCATACGCAGCTAATACCGCCTCAGCGTGCTCCAGTGGCGCCTGCTGAAGTCGCGAATTAAGCTCCTCGTGCGGGTCGCGGGGCGGTATCTGTAGAGGGATAGGTCGAGCCATCTTTTTTTCTCCTCCTTCACCTTGCCTGCCTTGGCTGAATTTGAACAAGTTGAGGTCCCGGTGTGCGATAGTCCGCGCGCTTCCACTTGCGTTCGACTTCTACCCCGCTCTGCGGCGTCGGATGACCCCAGCGTGAATTAGTCCGGGGCAAGGGGCTTTCGCCGATCTCAGTCAACACTGTCATCCTGACCGAGGTCTCTTTGTATGCGGGGGTATGGGTCACGGGATCGGTGTGGCTGCTAGTCAGGCGATTGAGAGGGCTCTCAACTGAGTTCATCGGCATGTAAAGCTCTTTCTCGTGAACTCGATCGGTCACCAAAGCCCGGACTCGGACTCTGCCGTAGCGCGAGGTGAGCTGCACCCAGGTTCCGCTTTGAATCCCACGCTCTTTGGCGAGTTGCGGTGAGACCTCGACAAATGTGTCCGGGGCGCTCTCTCGAATCCCCTCGGTGCGGTAAGTCAGATTGCCTTCGTGAAAGTGCTCCAGCAGCCTGCCGTTGTTGAGGTGCAGATCAAACTCGGCATCGGGTTGCTCGGGTGCCTCGATCCATTGTAGGGGAAATAGCCTTGCCTTACCGTCGGGGAAGGCAAACTCGTTGGTATAGAGCAGCGGTTGATCGCCGCCGTCCGCCGCGACCGGCCACTGCTGCGACTTGTATCCCTCGAGCCTTTCGTAACTCACCCCTGCGAACATCGGCGTCAGCGATGCGATTTCGGCCATGATTTCCGCGGGGTGCTGGTAGCGCCAATCGGCTCCAATCTCATTAGCAACGTCTTGAATGATCTGCCAATCAGGACGGCTCCCTTCCAATGGCTCAAGCACTTCATACAGCCGCTGGATTCGCCGTTCGGTGCTGGTAAAGGTGCCTTCCTTTTCCAGACTTGGAGCTGCCGGCAAAACGACGTCGGCATAGCCGCAAGTGACGCTGAAGAAGATGTCCTGGACGACGAAGAACTCGAGCCTTGATAACGCATCGCTGACGTAGTTCGCGTTCGAGTCGACGATGCTCATCTCCTCACCGATCAAATACATCGCCTTGAGCCTGCCCTGCTGAATGGCGTCCACCATCTCGTGATTGTCGAGTCCCTTACTCGAAGGTAGAGTGACATTCCAGGCAGCTTCAAAACGCGCCCTTACTTCCTTGTCATCAATCGACTGGTAACCCGGAAGATTATTTGGCATCGATCCGTAGTCGCTCGCACCCTGGACATTGTTGTGCCCGCGCAATGGGTAGGCACCTGTTCCCGGGCGCATGTAGTTGCCTGTGACAAGGAGCAGGTTTGAGATTGCGGTTGACGTATCAGAGCCCTGGGTGTGTTGGGTGACGCCCATTGCCCAGAGAATACAGACGTTTCCGGCGCCGGCAATCATGTGTGCGACGTGCTTCAGCGTCTCCACGGGCAGCGCGCACCGTTCGGCGGCCATTTCCAGCGTGAAGGGCTCGAGGCTCTTGCGATATTCCTCGACACCGTTCACCCATCGATCGATGAAGTCGGTCTTTGCCAGCCCGTTATCGATCAGATAACGGGTGACGGCCGAGAGCCAGATGAGATCGGTTCCTGGTCGAGGATGCAGGAAGACATCGGCGCGTCGCGCCATCTCGTTCTCTCGCAGATCGGAGACGATTAGCTTTTGACCGTGCAGCTTATGTGCGCGCTTGACGCGAGTTGCAATCACCGGGTGACTCTCGGCGGTGTTACTGCCGACGATGACGACTAAATCTGCCTCTGCAATATCGCTGATCGAACCCGAGTCTCCTCCGTAGCCTACCGTTCGAAATAATCCCACCGTCGCCGGTGACTGACAGTAGCGCGAACAGTTGTCGATGTTGTTGGTGCCGACCACCGCCCGCGCCAGCTTCTGCATCAGATAGCTCTCTTCATTCGTGCATTTTGAGGACGCGATCAGCCCGATGGAGTCTGCTCCGTCCTTTGCCTTGATTTCCGATAAGCGTCGCGCTACGAGGCTCAGCGCTTCTGCCCAGGTAGCTTCTCGGAACCGGTCTCCCTCTCTGATAAGCGGCTTGGTAAGTCGGTCCAAGCTGTTGATATGATCCCAGGCGAACTTGCCCTTGACGCAGGTGGAAATACCATTCGCTGGACCATCGAGCGGCTCGACCTTAAGAATGTGGCGATCCTTTGTCCAGACGTCGAAACTGCAACCAACCCCGCAATAGGTGCAGACCGTCTTCGTTCGGCGGATGCGCGACTCGCGCATAGCCGCGTCCGCTTCCGAAATGCGCATAATGGCTCCATAGCCCGTTTCGGGTTCGATCCCCTTAACGACGTCGATCATGCCGCTCAAGACTGCCTTGGACAGTCCGGTGAGAGACCCCGCGTGACCGAGCATGGACTTTTCCATGAGTGCATTGCATGGACAGGCCGTGACGCAGTGGCCGCACGAAACGCAACTGGATTCGCCGATCGGCGAGCCCCCGTCCCAGAGCACACGCGGGTGCGGGTCTTCCCAGTTGATCGAAAGCGTTTCGTTCACCTCAATGTTCTGGC
>JBDTUW010000707.1:0-3075 GCA_040007555.1 Acidobacteriota bacterium
CAACCCAGGCACCAACCCCGCCGTGAATGGATTTTAGCGGATGACGTCATACAGAGCTTCGAGTGAGAACTCACTGGATACCTTCTCTGACAGTTATCCACTCCTCAATTTTGGCATCAGACGACTTCCCTATGCTGATATTGGGTAGCATAAAGGACGTCTTGTTTCTCAATCATCTCATTGATCAAAAATAGGGGAGCCACCAAGGCTCCCCTTCTGTCGTCCTATAAGAATATTGGGAGCCTGGGAACCGATAGCTCAAAGACTTCCAACGAAGCAGAAGGACGACTAGAACCTGGACCTAACGAAGGTTGTCTTATGACGCAAGGACGAAATCGCTCAAGGGCCCTCGCTACGCTCCAGCTCGCCACCTCCATTGCCGCAGTGCTCGTGCTGGCGCTTCCTTCCGTAGACGGAATTGGAGCGAAGGCGCTATTACCGCAGACAGCGACGTCCGGTAAGAAAAGCGATCTGGTCACTCGGCTTCAGCAAAAGCTGCCGACACTGATGTCAGATGGCGAAGTCCCCGGTCTCGCGATTGCAATCGTTGAGAATGGCGCGCTCATCTGGGCGAAGGGCTTCGGTATTAGCAACACCACAACCAAGGCGCCGGTTACCGATGACACAGTCTTTGAGGCGGCATCCCTGAGCAAGCCGGTCTTTGCTTACGCGGTCCTCAAGCTGGTCGACGCCGGCAAGTTCGACCTTGACACGCCACTGACGAAGTACTTGCCGGGCACCTACGATGTCGGTGACGATCCGCGCCTCGGTCAGATCACTGCCAGGCATGTGCTGAGCCATACGACGGGGTTTCCCAACTGGCGTCCGAGAGGGGAGAGCAAGCTCAAGATTCATTTCACTCCCGGTGAGAGATTCAGCTACTCCGGGGAAGGCTTTGTTTATCTGTCGAAGGTGATCGTGCACGTCACCGGTGAGCCATTCGACGCTTTCATGAAGCGAATGGTCTTTGTTCCGCTCGGGATGACGAGCAGCAGCTATGTCTGGCAAAGCCGGTACGAGTCACAGAAGACGTTCCCACACGATACATTCGGAGTAGCTGGAATACAGAACCGGTCAACCGCGCCAAACGCAGCCGCTAGTCTGAACACGACGGCGGCGGACTACGGCCGTTTCCTCGCGGCGATTCTCAATGGCACCGGCCCGCGCAAGGAAACCGCAAGACTCATGCTGACGCCGCAGATTAAGGTGGGACAACGCAGCAACAGTATTGACCGTACACTGGGACCGTTGTCGGAGAGCATCTCGTGGGGATTGGGCGTGGGCCTCGAGCAGACTTCCGAAGGAGCATCGCTCTGGCACTGGGGTGACAATGGTGACAGCAAGGCCTATGTCGTCGCGTCGGAGAAGCCGAAGACAGGTCTCGTGGTCTTTATGAACAGCGCGAACGGCCTGTCCATAATTTCAGAGATCATCGAGCAATCAATCGGCGGAGTTCACCCGGCGTTGAAGTGGGTGGATTACGAAAGTTACAAGTCTCCTGTCCGGACTCTTCTCAGAAACCTGCGTACGATGGGTGCTGAAAGAGCGATTGCACAGTATCGTGAATGGCGGAAATCGCGGCCACGCGAAGAACAGGTCACTGAAGCGCAAATGAACCGCCTTGGTTACAATGTCCTCCTTGGATTGAAGAAGCCGGACGATGCGATCGAGCTGTTCAAATTGAACGTTGAGGACTACCCGGCATCATCTAACGCGTTCGACAGCCTGGCGGAAGGCTATATGGTCGCCGGTAAGAATGAACTTGCGATTAAGAACTACGAGCGATCAATCGAGCTCAATCCGAACAACACGGATGGCAAGGCGAAGTTACTGGAACTTCGTCCGAAGTTAAAATAGTCTCCGATTGCGGCATTTGCGATCGCAGGCCACCGGGCGGGAAGCAAATCCATCTAGCCGAGCGACACGCCGAACTCAGCCGATCTGACGCAAACAGAACCGCCCCTCCTCCTTACCCGATTTCGTCGACAGATAGGGTGCAGGCTACCCGATCTTCCCTGTTATCACTCAAATAGCCCTCAGGAATAAATACTGAAGTATTGACTTGACAATCGGCAGGTTCTCAACGATACTGAAGCTGTCGCTTCACTAACGTAAAGAAAGGAAAGCTATGGAAGAGCAATCTGTCATTCACAATACATTCGTTATCAAGCGCAGCTATCTGGTATCGGCTGACCGCGTTTTTGCCGCGTTCGCAGACCCGGCGAAGAAGCGTCGCTGGTTCGCCGAGGGTGAAAGCCATGCGCTCGAGGAGTTTGAGATGGATTTTCGAGTTGGAGGAGCAGAGCGAGCCAGATCTCGTTTCAAGGAAGGAAGCTCCTTTCCGGGCGTCGTCCTTCTCAACGACTCAAGCTATCAGGACATCGTGACCAACCGGCGGGTTGTCACAGCTTCGACGATGTCGGTAGGTGATCGGCGCATCTCGGCCGCGCTCGTCACGGTTGAGCTACTCCCAACGGACGCAGGAACGGACCTAATCTGCACACATCAGGGTGCCTTCTTTGAGGGCGCTGACGGCCCTCAAATGCGTGAAACAGGATGGCGCCACTTGTTCGATAAATTGGCAAAGGAGCTGGTCCAATAATCAGTGATTGCCATGGAAACTGCATCAACAGGCCACGCGCCTCCAGTCAACATTGACCGAGTCTTCCACGCTCTCGGCGATCCGACCCGCCGGGCGATCCTGGACCAGTTGAGCGAAGGCCCCCTGTCGGTCTCCGCGCTGGCAACGCCACTCGAGATCACTCTGACAGCGGTCGGTCAGCATCTGCAGGTGCTCGAGGAAAGTGGACTGGTGCGCACCCAGAAAGTCGGCAGGGTGCGCACCTGCGGCATCGAAACCGCAGGCTTCTCAGTCCTCGAACAGTGGATCGAAAATCATCGCTCGCTATGGGAGCGAAGGCTGGATCGGTTGGGTGAGTTGCTCGCGGAGGGCGATCATGATGATGAATGAGTGGGCCAAAGCCGTGCATTAATTCACGCTCCGGCACGGGACTTGGGTATGATGGTAGCTGTTTCAGGCAGTTTCTATCTGCGATCCTTAAGCGTCGCAAAGGC
>JBDTUW010000708.1:0-3073 GCA_040007555.1 Acidobacteriota bacterium
GAGGACGCCCCGCACCCGATAGAAGTATGGAAGTCCTCAGCATGCGATAGGCTTCCACTATCGGAGAATTCCCGTTTAGCTGCGATCGAGTTCCGTTAGGTGCGGCTACCAATTGTGAATTCGAATTCTGGGCGTGGCCGTTCAGGGCTGCGGTCGGGAAATGACCGTTCATACTCCTGCTGGCTTTTTTCAACGGCAGCAACACCTGCGTGTCTGAACTGATTGCCGGAATTACGCCAAGCGTCGGCACGCGCACATAACGGGTAACGTCATCCACATTCTTGACTGTGTTGTCCAGATAATTGAGGAGGAACACAAGACCGATGCTGGCGCCTAAACTTAGAATGAACGCCAGCAGAATGATACGAAACCTCAGAGGTCCAACCGGTCCTCCCGGCACTGCGGCCGGTTCGGCAACCGTGATGGTGCGATACATCTGTGCCATCTGAACATCAGCCTGGCTGGTCTTTTGCAGGAAGTCGTTGTAGAGCGATTTGGTGGTTTCTACTCCTTGTTTAAGTATCCCGTATTGAATGGCAGTCTGATTCTGTTGGACGGCTTCTGACTTGGCCTTATTGAGCGCCAGAGTCAGCGACTGTTCGTCCCGCATGGCTCGCTCGTAATCGGCCTTGAGCTTTTCTTCCAGCACTCGCCTGCTGTTATCGATCTCCAGCTGAATGGCAGTCATTTGCTCACGTAGATCAATGACGTTCGGGTTGTTCGCACCAAATTTTGTGCTGGCCTGCGTCACCTGGATTGTCAGATCAACCAGACGCTGCTTCAGCGCTGTCGTTGAAGGGTTGGAAAAGGCCTCAGGCAATTGCGCGACGCGCCCCTGCACTACCTGCTCATGGAGCGATTGCTTCAGCATCCGCTCGGTTTCTGCCCGCACCAGCTGATCGTGCAGTTGCGCGAGCTTGGTCGTCGTCAAGCTCTCCTTGCCCTCGGTCGTAAAGATGTTGTTATTGCGACTGTACTCAGCGAGGTCCTTATCTGCTGCCTCGACCTGCGCCTGCAGCTTACGCGTAGCATTGCCGAGCCATTCGGATGTGTGAGTGTACTTGTCGGTGTTTTTGCGGAAGCTGGCTTCGATGAACGCGGTGGCGATGCCGTTCGCGATCTGTGCCGCCATGTCCGGATCTGAGTGTGTAACGGAGATTCTTACCAGCCGGGTGTCTTTCACCGGTTCGACAGCGAGATTGTTCTTCAGGATGCCGACGAACGGCGCCAGGTGTTTAGTCTCTTCGGGTGTGCGATCGGAACGTCTGGCGGATCTGCCAGCGGGCTGCCCTTGAACTTCGTTGGCAGCTTCCTGCTCTTTCCTGACCTGTTCGATTGCCTGGTCAAAATTGCGGTTGCCAACGATCTCCCAGAATGATCGGCGACGAGTGATGTCGATGAATTTTGGATTTTGATCGAGCTTTAGACTAACGACTACGTCTTCCAGTAACGGGCGGCTCTGAAGCAGGTACAACCCGGTTTTCAGTTCGGTGTCGTCGCTCACTACCAGAACATCGTTCATTTTGGTAAGAGATTGACTCTCTTTTCCGATCTCGACCGTGGCTGTGGCTTCATAGATGGATTTCTTGCGGAAGGCTTCAACCGCGGTGAAGCTCGTGGCAACCAGGACAACTAGCAGAACGAGCCATTTCCGCCGCCATATCTTGTGCCATCTTTCGCGAAGATTGACTTCCCGATCGTCGTCATCATCCTGGAATGAAGGTCGAGGGTGCGCGACGGCAGGGTTATACAAGGTAATCTGTTCGCCTTGAACGCCCGTCTGGACTAGCTTTTCCCGGGGTTCACTATCGTCCGTCATTGAATCATCTCCATCTGACGATTGCTCCGTAGGGGCGGGGCTTGTCCCGGCCCGTCTTCAAATTCCGGCCCGCCGAATGTAGGGGCGGGTTCATTACCCAATCGAATCAGCGGTTCCACGCGGGTGTTTACGGGATTGGAAAACGCATCGCATTTGTTCCCAGAGTCATGAGCAATGAGCCGCCGACGGTTTTCATCCTGCTATTGGGAATGATGATGATATCGTTGGCAAGAATGGGAACGTCCTCTTTCTTGCCGCTCATGACAGCGGCGACGTCTACCTTAATTTCCTCACGTTTACCGGTTTGGGTGTCATCGCGAAAGATGATTGTGTCACCGAGCCGGGCTTTGAAGGTCGTGCCCTGCGCAAGCGAAATCGCCTGCCGCAGCGTCGTGCCGTCCTTCAGCTGAAACGAACCGGGCGCATGTACTTCGCCAGCGACGAAGAAGACGTCGGATCGAGGAATGTGAATAATGTCGCCCGGTTCGATCCTCAGATTCTGCTCGAAGCGGCCCTGATAGATATTTGTCAGATTGATTCTGATTACTTGATACTCGTCGCGCCCCATAGTCGGATTCCCATCTCGTGCCTCTGCAATTGGAGCGATAGTGTCCCGAATGTCCGCTTGTTGCGAACTGGCCGCTTTCTCGCTGCCACCGAATTCCGGCGCAACTTGCGGCTTGATCGGACGCAAAATGAGCGCAATTGAACCATGATTGTCGGCCAGTCCTCCGGCGAGACTGATCAACCAGAACAGGGACGGCTGGCTTCGGACCAGATACACACCCGGGCTGCGCACTGCGCCCTGAACGAAATAGCTATCGGTATAGAACTGCGCTACGGTGACCGTCACTTGCGGTCTCTTGAGGTAATCTTCCTTGCGCAGTACGGCGGCGATGTCCTGGGCCAGCTTTTCCGTTGTGAGGCGCTGGGCAAGGACTGTCCCCAGGAAAGGCATGGTGATCACTCCTTCGGCCGAGACGTGGTAGTTCTTTGACAACTCCGGAGCATCATCAATCGCAATGGTCAAGGTATCGCCGGGCGAGATGCGATTATTCTCGCCCGGCGGCACAAATGTACTGGGGGTCGATTTTTCTGGCACCGCCTGGGTCGCGGGAGCATTCGGCTGCGGTTGTTTTTGTTGGGCGTATCCGAGATTCAACAGGCCGCACAACCCTGCGACGAGCGAAACGCTCCCGATCCTCGCGAAGTTGCTCCACCTAAGGGATCGAAGCGAAGTAACTCGCTTTGTTG
>JBDTUW010000709.1:0-3072 GCA_040007555.1 Acidobacteriota bacterium
CACCGCGTTTCGTCTCGCCACTCGAGCTTGAGCTCACGGACCGGGAAGGATCCAGAAGAACTGTCAGCGCAAAGCGTTTCTGCATTTCCACTGGTTCGCGTCCCGCGGTTCCTCCTATTGAAGGATTGACAGAGACTGGCTTCGTTACCAATGAAGAAGTCTTCCAGATCAAGAATCTGCCCGAAACTCTGATCGTTCTGGGTGGCGGCCCGATCGGGTTGGAGCTGGGGCAAGCGTTTGCGCGTTTCGGGAGCAAGGTGACCGTCGTTCAGCGAAATACGCGCCTACTCGTGAAAGAAGACGAGGAAGTCTCGGCGGCCGTCGAGGAGATCATGCGAGCGGAGGGCCTGAAGGTTCTGCTGAATCACAAGGCTGTGCGGGCAGTTACTTCAAAAGGGCAAAAGGTGCTAACAGTTGAGCACGATGGTCAGGAGACGAAGCTACAAGCCGAAGAAATCCTGATCTCGACCGGACGCCAGCCAAACATTGAAGGGCTCAACCTCGAAGCCGCAGGTGTCAAATTCGATAAGCAGCGCGTAATCACAGATGAGTACCTGCGCACTTCCGCTCGCCATATCTTTGCGGCTGGCGACGTAACCGGGCACTTTGCTTTCACGCACACGGCCGCTTATGAGGCGGCGATCGTGATTCGGAACGCTCTTTTCTTCTGGCCGCTTCTGCAAAAGACCGACTTTCGAGTTGTACCGTGGACGACATTTACCGATCCAGAAGTCGCGCGTGTAGGGCTGACAGAGAACGAGGCGAAAAAGAAGTTCGGCGAAGCCAACGTGCACGTATTCCGCACCGACTTTGCTGATAACGATCGCGCGCAAGCAGATGAAGAGACCAAAGGCTTTGCCAAGATCGTTTGCAGGGGCCGAAAGAACGAGATTGTCGGCGCGCATATCGTTGGCGCGCACGCAGGCGAACTGATTCACGAAGTCGTGCTCGCAATGAAGCAGCGACTATCGATTAGCGCGCTCGGCAGCATGATTCATGTTTATCCGACGCTCACACAAGTCAATCAACAAGCTGGGGTCGACGCAATTTTGAAGGGTCTTTCGGCCTACAAGAAATGGCTGTCGTACTACTTCAGGATTTGGCGATAGGAAGTCTACGCCTTGAAGTCTTCTATTACCGGCACATCGTTCCTCGCCAGCAGCGAAAGGGCTGCAGCGATGACGCGATGTTGTAAGGCGGAATTGTTCGGCTCGCCGAGCGGGAAACCGAGTCTGTAAGGAACGAACAAAGCGCGCGGTGGACGCAACACGTCGGTAACCTCGTGCAGCAGCGAGATGGAGACCGTCGCGATACCGGCGCGTTCGACGGCGGCTTGAATCAGACCAACGGTCTGAACGCACATCGGTCAAACGGGCGTAAGTAACACCACGTCAACTCCATCCGCGCGCAATCGCTCGGCGACTTGCGGCGCGGTCTCTGCAATCAGACGCTTTGGTCTGAGAATGGAGCCCATGAAGCTGAAGTGGCGGTGATTGAGCCCGCCGATCTCGCCGCGCGCAACGAGTTCACGAAAGCGATCCAAAGGAAAGGCCAAATTGCGATCAGCCTGAACGCCGGAATGATCGAACGAGTTGCTTTTATGCGATTCAATCAACGAGCTCGTCGTAATGGTGTCGGAAATCTCGCGGAAAGAGGCATCGCCATCCGTTAAGAAACTATCGAAGCCCGCCTGCTCCGACGTGTGAAAGCCGGCAGTCGTTACCAGCGCGACGCGAGCTCCGTTCAAGGGTCTGGCAAGCGTCGCGCAGGGGATGGGATTGATGGCATACCGCGAAAAGGGATAAACCTTCATGAACAGCCGATGCTGCAGGACCATCTCTCGATAGGTTGCCATAGATACTCTCGATGAAAGTCGCGCAAGCAAGGTCCGCGAGTAATCTCAGTGCCTTCGTGGGCAAAGTCGCGCAGACCGTAAGCGTCAATGATCTTATGATCTTGATCGGAGAGGATGGGGAAACCAGCCTTGCCTTTACCATCCGCAGCTAACTTCTTCGCGAAGTCCTTGCTAACTCTGGGGCGCCACGCTGATCGCGTAGAGCTTTACGTCCTCACCCTTCTTCAACGACGAGCGTAGTTCGGCTAGCTTCCGAGCACAGTATGGTCACCAGCAGCCGCGATAGAAGACCAGTAAGACCGGGCTCTTGCCGCGCGCGTCTGCAAGCGTGACTTTATTTCCAAAACTACGTGACCGCGACTGCGCCACCGCAGCTTGATCCCGCGCCGGCGGTACAGCCGAAGCAATGCGAGCCGGTCATGATGCGACGCCGAGAGAATTCTGCCGGATCGAAATCGACAATGGTTTGTGGCAGCTCAGCCACGACGCCGAGTTCCAGCATCTGATTAAAGTCACAGTCGTACAATCTGCCCGTCCAGTCGACGCTCACCAGATTGCGGCACATTAACCCAGCAACCGTACTGGGATTGAACGCTTCAACCAGCTTGCGCATGTAACGGTCTTCGTTTCCTGAGCGACGCAGATAATCGAGGAAGCGTTTGATAGGCATGTTCGTGATGGTATAGAGATGGTTGAACGAAATGCCGTAACGGTTTATTAGTTCTCGTCGGAAATCCGCTTCGATGCTGGTTTGCGGCGGCGGCAAGAAAGCACCGACCGGGTTGTAGACAAGGTCAAGAACCATTCCGTTTCCTTCAATTCCATATCCCACGCCGTTGAGTAATCGCAAGGCCTTGATCGATTTCTCGAAGACGCCGCGGCCACGCTGCGCGTCTGTCTGCTGTTCGAGAAAGTAAGGCAATGACGAAACGACCTCGACCGCGTGCTCGCGAAAGAATTCCGGCAGATCGTCCTGGCCGGTCTCGAACACTACTGTGAGGTTGTGGCGAACGATGATATGAGAGCCGAGTTTGCGCGATTCACGAACCAGATACCGAAACGACGGATTGAGTTCAGGGGCACCTCCGGTTATGTCGACCGTGGGGATGCGAAACTTCCGCACGGCCTCGATCACCTGCTCGGCGGTTTCACGTGTCATGACTTCCGTTCGCCCTGGCCCGGCATCCACGTGGCAATGTTTGCAGGCTTGATTACAC
>JBDTUW010000710.1:0-3071 GCA_040007555.1 Acidobacteriota bacterium
GGATATATGCCGCTCGCGGCCTGCTTGGTCAACTGAATCGCTTGAAGAGATTGATCCGCACTCGCCAGGTTCCGGAGCAACTCCGCTTGAATGGACGGCAGACACGCCAGGAGGTTCGCGCCGCTAAACCTCGTCGGCGAGTTGGGAAAGTTGAGGGTGTCGCCAGGAATGCCTGTCAAGCAATTGACTAGCCTACTCCCAGAGATATCCTGACGACCCAAACCAGGTGGTCCGAACAATGCACGTTCACTATCCAGAAGGGGTGGGAATAGGAAATCGTAGAAGAGACCCGCGCCTGCTCGAACCGTAGTCCTTCGGTCGCGCGACGGCGTCAGTGTCAGCCCCAGCACCGGGGAAAAGTCCTTCCACTGTTTGCGCGTTGGCCCTAAACCATCCGCGCCCAGAATCGGTGCAAGCAATACGGGCTTGGTCAGGTCGTAGTTGAGATTGCGGTCGACGTTCCAGCCCAGTCCGTAATTGACCGTCAGTCGTGGATGGAGCCGCCAGGTATCCTGAAAGAAGAGTCGCACTGTGTTCCATGTCCGCACCAAACTCCCGTTTGCCTGCGGCACACGTATGTCTCCGATACCGACGGTGACGCTCTGCAATGGAAGCTGAAGAATATCGGCCAGCGTGCGGAAGGCCAACGGAAGCGGGATGCCAGCCTGGCGCGCCCGCTGCGGTGAATAGACCGTCAGCGTTGCCGGCTCGTTGAGCAAGGCTGACGATCCGCCGCGATGGTGTTCCCAATCCACGCCGAATCGAACGCGATGTGCCGCCCTCTGCCAGGTCACATAATCCGTGAGATGGAAGCGACGGCCCAGCGTGTGCTGCGTCACAGCCCTTCCGATAGACAAGCCTGTCTGCGCGACCGTGATTGAAGGCCCGCCGACTCCCACACAGCCGGGACAATCCTCCTCGGTCGGCTCGACCTGGCTTGAGTTGTTGTAAAAGTAGGAGAATCGGAAATCATTGACCAGTGTAGAGCGGAATGTACTGATGAGACCCAGGATGCTCTGGTCGGCCCAGCCCGGTTGACGTGACCAGAACGAGGGATACGCATTCGTTTGGGCCGTCGACGGGCCGAAGGCCCTGATCCCATCGTGCGAGTAGCGGATAAAGGCCGTATGCTCGTTGGAGAGACGACCATCCAGCCTCAGACTGAGCTGGCTGCCGTAGTACGGATTGGGAGTGATACGACTTAAGTGCGCAAACTCTGGCTCTAAGAGCGTCGTAGCTATCACTCCCCGCTGCTCGTTGCGTTCGTAGTTGCCAAAGAAGAAGAGACGGTCACGCAGGACGGGGCCGCTGACGGCAAAACCGAATTGTCGCCGCTGGAAGAATGGGTCAGGATTGGCAGAGTCGCGGTTGAGCGCGGGATAGGCAGCCAGTGCATGGTCGCGGAAGAAGAAAAACCCCGTGCCGTGAAAGTCGTTTCCGCCAGAACGCGTCACCACGTTGATGGCGGCCCCGTCAGTGAAACCAGTGGTCAGGTCGAAGTTCACAGTTGCGATCTGAAACTCCTGGACGACTTCCTGTGAAAAACCCATGGCCGAGCCGCCGTTGCCCACCGCCATAATGCTGCCGCCATCCACCGTGACACGCGTGCCGCGCCCGCTATTGCCGACAGGTTGCCCGAGGGCCGGGACAAGGGTGCGGTTGCTGCTGGCCCGAACCGGAGACTGAACACCCGGCTCGAGCTTGGCTAGGTCGAGAAAGGATCGGCCATTGAGCGGCAGTCCCTCGATCTGTCGCTGTGTGACCAGTCCGCCGACAGTGTGGGAATCGTAATGCATCTGCGCTGAAGCGATGTCGATGGTGAGCGAGTCGTTTGTCTCACCAACGAGTAACGTGAAGTCTACTGTCGTCGTGACGCCCGCTTCCACGCTAGCCCTTCGAACAACGCGCCGGAACCCTTCCACTTCCGTGCTCAGCTCATATTCTCCAGATAGGAGAGCAGGGAAACTGTAATCACCTTGCCTGGAGGTGGCGGCGGCACGCGTCAAGCCAGTGGTCACGCTGACGAGCTTTATTTGAGCCCCGGTGACAGCGGCTCCCAGCGTGTCCGTCACTACGCCGGCGATGGTGCCGGTCGGCGCTTGCGCGCTGGCCGAGATGGCGACTGCTAAGAGCGACAGGAAAAGCATTCCGCTAAGCTTGTTCATCCCGACGTCGTCCCGCTACCGGCGCGAATTCGTGGGTTGCTGCGCCCATTCATTTGATATTAATTTGTAGATTGTTGGCCATGTGCGCGTCTACTGTCAGCAGTATGTCAACTTCTCCGCGCCCAACCAGCTTGCGTGGTATGAGGACGTTGACTTGATCCATCCCGACGAAGTTTGGCTGAGATCCGGCGAAGCCCACCTCTGCATACACGCCTCCGACCGTAGCAATCACCGTAGAGATTGAACTGCGATGGCGAATCCCGGTCCCGAATAAGATCAAATAAGTCTGCTCCCCTTCCGGGCCGAGGTCAAGCGGGCGCGTCACAAACCTGTTTTGCGCGACATCAAATTGCGCAATTGGCTCGTAGCTGCGCGATCCGTCGGCTTTCACTCGCAATGCCAGGGCGGCGGCCACGCCATGCCCGTCGGCATTGGCGGCAAAGAGACTCGGCGCAACTGTATTGATGAGCAATGCGCCGGTTGAGATCGTGCCGTCCCCGCTGGTAATGGTTACCGTCGCCGGACCTATCGCCATCCCCGCCGGGAGTTGATAATTGACTTGTGTCGGCGACACAAAGAAGAGGGGCGCGAGCCGTGCATTACCTGCGTTATCCTTGACCATGACGGTGGTCCCGGCTAGCTCCGTTGGCAGTGGTAGAGCATCGGCTCCACTCGTCGCGATTGCCAGACCGGAGCCGAAGCTGCTCGCCATCGATTCGCTAGCGAGCCCCATCAAGCGATAGCTGGCGGCCGAAACGCTCGCAAGCGAACCTGCCTCAGGCAGGCCGGGATCGAAGAGTTCCGCGCTGCTAAGATAAGTGCCACCAGAGTCGTAGTCTCCTTCAAAGCCTCCAGTTACCAGGACTTTGCCGCTCCAAAGCAGCGTCGTCGTATGAAATTGCCGTG
>JBDTUW010000711.1:0-3066 GCA_040007555.1 Acidobacteriota bacterium
TCCGTGTCATCGCACCGATCCCAACAAGCCCGATGTTCTCCTCCTTCACAAACCGCGCCATCTCTTCCTCGTCCATCGCCTGAGCGTTACCGTCAATCAGCAAAACCTCGTGTTCCGGTGGTGTCAGCGCCTTGAGCAGAAACATCCAAAGGTGAGGCATGAAATTGCGCGTTACGCCGTTGTCAGGGTTGTAAAGCAGTATTCTCATCGACTCCTTTTATTCCGACAACTGGTGTCGCAAAAGTGGAAGGTGGAGGGCGAAGGGGACAGCCTACCGCCCTTTCAGGACGTAAAGGGACATAATTGAGGGAACAGTCAGGCTAGTATACGACCGGTCCGGAGATCGGGGAGCCCCCCATGTGGAATTAACATCCTCACACTGCGGGCACATCGTAGCTGCTATTTGGAAGGTACCCCAGGCGTGCACCGCGCGTCAATGTACGGTGGAGCACCGAGGGCGAAGCATCGTCGGAGAACGCATCACTGGAGGCATCCCCCTTGTGAGTGGTCTCGGCTGCGTTTTTCGCCTTCGCAACGAGGTGAGGATCGCGTTACTATGCTCGATCCTCGCCGGCGGGGGAAGATCGATTCCTGGAGTAGGCGACACCCTGCAAGTCAGCGCCCTCGGGGTTCGCGTTTGAGTCAGCTCGGCTACACGTTGAGCCGAAGGAGGTTGAGTGCACGATGACGGTTCAGATCTTATCGCGGTCGCTGGCTCTTCTTCAGCATCAGACTTTCGACAGATGACAGACCCTCACCGCTACGCTCCAACAGGTTCTGAACACACGCTCACGGGTAACTTCCGAATGCACCCGGACTTTCGGTCGCAGTTCCTGGCGCATGATCGCAACCTCCTGGTCTACCTCCCACCTGGCTACGAACATGAGACAAACCGCCGCTACCCTGTCTTTTATCTTCACGACGGACAGAATCTCTTTGATGGCGCGACGTCATACGTTTTTGGTCAGGAATGGGGTGTGGACGAAACGGTTGAAGCCTTGGTCAGCATGGGCGAGATCGAACCCCTGATCGTCGTTGGCATCTACAATACTGGCGAGAATCGTCTTGAGGAATACACTCCCACCTTCGACTCGCGTTTCAAAAAGGGAGGACAGGCGCACTCCTACGGTCGGATGCTGGTGGAAGAGATCAAGCCGATGATTGACGGTATCTATCGCACTCTGCCGGGGCCGGACCATACAGGGCTTGGCGGGTCGTCACTTGGAGGGCTGGTATCGATGCACCTTGCTCTTAAGTATCCGACGGTATATGGCAAGCTGATGGCCATGTCGCCTTCCGTTTGGTGGGATCGTGGCATGATCATCAAGCAGGTGCAGGCGCTTCGCGTCAAGCCGTCCACGAGGGTTTGGCTCGATATCGGGACGCGGGAAGGCAAGTTTACCGCGCGCAACGTCCGCGATTTGCGGGATGCGCTCAGCGACAAGGGCTGGCGGCTGGGTGATGACCTGAGCTACTTCGAGGCAAAGAACGCGCTTCACAACGAACTGGCCTGGGGAAGGCGCGTCGATCAGGCGCTTAGATTTCTGTTTCCCCGCTCGTGATGCCCGTTCGTAATTAGAGATGTCCACCCCGCACGCCAGTGAAACCCTTCTTTCCCCGTGGTCGCTGTTGACGGATAGTGAGCGTTGCCTGCTGGTGGGCAAGCTGATCATGCTCCCGAGCACCATTGACATCGGAGACAATCATCTCCGAGCTGCGGGTCAACGCTTCGATGCGGCTCTGGCTGAACCCGGTGCGTCCGCTGAGACTGAGGCGCTGCTGATTCCGGATCGCATTCTCACACTGCGGAACTTTATGTATCAGGCGGGTGCAGCCGGGTCCGGGTCGTGGTGGAAGCATGTCGCGCGTCTGAAGGGAGTGCGTCACAGCTATCTCGAGCTAACCGTTCACAATCGCGCCGGATTGCTGCAACATCTCCGCAGCGCCGGGTTTGTCATCAACCGCGAGCCGTTCTGGTCCTCACATAAGTTTGATAGTGCCCGCGCGGTGACCAGGTTCTCGCGGGAACCTTCGCTCCACCTTGCCAATGATCGCGCCGAGGAACCGGCGTACGGGCCCAACTACTTCTTTGTGCATTGGGATGTGACTTCAGTATGGTTCGAAGAGTCGACGCTCTGGTATCGACGGCTCCCGGGTGCGCGTATCATCGAGCGAATACGGGCCGGGTTGAAACATCAGTCAGGCTTGGCTCAGTGCGGAATCGTTGAATCGTACCTGGCGAAACGGGATCTGGACCCTCCCGGGGATTTTGTCTAACGAGATTTGAGAGAAATGATTTTCTACGATCCATTAATACACCCTGCTTTCCTCGACCCACGACAATGGGCCGACGTCAACCTCTATGAGCTCGTCCCACCCGTCGAGCGCAACCCGCTGGCAGGTAAAGAGCATGAGCGTCGCGATCGCCTGTTCGAGGTCCGCCATCTTCGACTTGAGCTCCGCCTCGACGATGAGCTCGAATCGATCTCAGGTGCGGCGCGAATTACTCTGACACCTCTCGCGAATGATCTCGATCACGTCGAGCTCGATGCGGCCGAGATGAGCATCAGCCAGGTAACTCTTAACGGAAACACACTCGAGTTTGAGACTCGCTTGGAAAAGTTGTTCATTGAGCTCGGCCGCGTTCATTTGCGAAGCGAGGAGCTGACAGTTGAAATTGCTTACAAGTGCACACCGCGCAAGGGGCTGTTTTTTATCAAACCCGACGCCGCGTATCCCTCAAAGCCGCGCCAGATATGGTCCCAGGGTGAGAATGACGATTCGCATTGGTGGTTCCCCTGTGCGGATGTCACCAATCAGAAGATGACGACTGAGCTGATCGCGACCGTCAGGGAAGATTTTTTCGTGCTCTCAAACGGGTCTCTGCTGTCGGTCACCGAGAGCCGAGATGAGAAAACAAAGACGTATCACTGGAGCCAGCAGCAACCGCACCCGGCCTATCTTGTCTCCGTTGTCGCCGGCGAGTATGAAAAGATAGCAGAACAATATGGCGCACTGGCAGTCGACTACTATGTCTATCCTGACCGTCGTGATGCGGGGCAGCGC
>JBDTUW010000712.1:0-3062 GCA_040007555.1 Acidobacteriota bacterium
GTCAAAGCCGAAACGGCGTTTGACGGGTTCGGCCTGCGTCTGAGTGGCGGCGGCGGCCGGCGCGGAATCGGCGGGCTGTGTGTCGGTCCTGGCCTCTTCCGCTTTCGTTTCTGACGGCTGCGCTGCACCAGCAGGCTCGTCCTTGGAAATTGCGACGGTGGCCGCATCGGTCTCGCCCTTCGTGCCCACCCTCAGCGCAAATTTTGCAATCTCATTCCATTCGTCCTTTGAATCTATGAGGTAAACCGTCAGCTCCGTTTCACCGATGGTGAAGGGGACGGGGCGGGGCGCATAGGTCAGATTGGTTCCCGCGATGACAAAGAGATCGGTCAGATCAGTCGATCCGATGACGATGCCGAGACGCCCCTCTGCGGGTTGGAGCGGTCGATTCAACGTCAGTTCAATTGGCTGGTCCGGCCGAACGGTCTTGCCATCGAAGTCAGCTTTAACCGTAATATCCGGGACCTGAATCGCTCTCGCCGCCGCACTGAAATAGGGCAGCACAAGCGTCGC
Organism: Acidobacteriota bacterium; assembly: GCA_040007555.1. Lineage (GTDB taxonomy): Bacteria > Acidobacteriota > Blastocatellia > RBC074 > RBC074 > JANNRD01. Next base: position 514 of record JBDTUW010000712.1, read on the forward strand.
AGAGAGGCAGAGCGCCGCGATCGAGGTCCGTAGATTTGCCGAGCCACAAAAACATGTCTTGAGAAATCCGCGCATCTTGATTTTCTCCTTCCAGGTTCTGTTGGCAAAAACTGCAGGGCTGGAGGTGAGCTAGAACGCGTCGTAAGTACAATCGCGACCCGTCGAACTACCGCACCCCTTACAGCCGCCGCTTCCTCCGGTGACCCTGGCACGGCACCTCCCACCCGGGCAGACGCCGCACTTGACGGACCCGAGCACCTCCTTCGTCGAAGCCCGCCGCACGGTAATTTCAGATTCGCCCTGCTGCACCAGCTCAAAGCCAGGCTTTGCCTCGATGGTGCTCGTGCTCTTCTTGATGACGGCCTCGCGCAATGAGGTCTTCTCGGTCGCCTGTTTCTTACCCTTATCGTCCTGAGGCGAGATCAGCACCGCTGGAATCGCAGTCACGGCGCAAAGCAAAAATCCAAGCGCTAGCGCTGTCAGCCGAGCCGTGCTCTTCGAAATCTTCCTGGACATCGCTTCCTCCTGAGATGACGTTTTTCGTTTCGGCCAGTAGATTGTGTGGGGGAGGAGTCGCCCCCCCTTGCCACTGCGTAAACTCCCCGGTCGCTGTGGCAAATGCGTTACTCAGCGATGACGCTGGGAAACTTCCCGGATTTGGTCCTGGTCGCGATCTGTTCGCCGTTGTCACCCGGCATGACCATTCGGGCATTGAGCGTCAAGGTGAACTCTGAGGCGAAGACGCCGTCTGGCATTGGCAGGAGCAAAATGCCGCCTTGAGTTATGCCGGCCTTGACCTCCAGCACTTTCTTGAGGTCGGTGGTTGATTTGTCAGTGTTGCGAGTTCTCAGCACAGCATTGACCTGAACGAGACGTGCACCCTGGGGCAGCTTCAGCTTCCAGCGCAGATCAACCGGCACAAGTATTCCCGCCGCGTTCGGGTTTGCCTCTGCACCCTTGTCATTCTTGGTGACGCTATTGATTTCAAGCGCCTCCGCGAGAATCGCCGGACGCTTTTCCGCAATGATCTTCTTCTCTGCGATGGCCTTCTCTGCGATGACCTTCTTCTCGACCGTCTTTTGGGCACCTTGCGCCCAGTTGGATACCGCCAGGATTGAGATCGTCACTGCGAAAGCGAATGGAGCCATTTTGCGAATCATTGAAGTCCTCCTGATCAAACCGTGTCTTGATCGAGCCGTTGCCTTGAGCGCAAAGCGAGCGGGATTACTTGCCGACGAGGGGGAAGCTGCCCGATTTGACGGTGCTGATGGAAACCAGCTGGTCAACGGCGCCCTTCTTGAATTTGCCTACGAGCGTCAACGTAAAGCTCTTCGCAAAAACGCCCTCTGGCATCGGCAGATCGATCTGGCTGTTGATGGGTGTGTTGACACTCCAGTCCACGAGCTTTTTGCTGACGTTGGTCTGCGAACCATCTGTGTTGAGGGTGATGAGGCGGGCTTGCAACTCCGCGAGTTTGGCATTTCCCTGCGAACCACAGAGCCAGGTGAAAGTGACCGGTACGTTGCGGGATTTGCCATCGGCGGCCTTCTTCGCCGCGGCATCGTTCTTGGTGACGTTTTGAATGGTGACGGTCACCTTGTCATTTGACTCGGCGATCGGCGCGGACTTCTGCTCCACCTTCTGCTCGACCCTGGCGGTCTTTTGCTCCGCCTTCTCCGCCTTCTTGTTTGAGGTCTGGGCCAGGACGCTCAGCGTGAGAGCTGAGACGATCAATGCCGAAGTGGTCAGGATGCTTATCTTGCGAATCATAGGAAGTTCTCCTTTTTCGTACTAACGGGTCGTTTTGATCTCGAGGCGGTTTGCGTCACGCGCCTGCTCGGCGCAAAGTCGCCCGGTGAGGGGATTTCCCTCCAACCTGCTGTTCCCTGCGAGCGTGAAGATACCCGCCTCCGCCAACTGAAGTCCTAAGCGGCGGCTGAAGCTTTCATAAAATTTGTTTGAAAGACTTCTGAAAGCGGATTGGTGGTGAGATGTCTGGGCTTATCGGGCCGGATGTTGGCGTCAGGCCGCTTTTGAAGGCATTGGGTGCGCGAGAATTGAAAGGGCGGCGAGAGCCGATGCGCGGTCTGTGACCCCCGCCGCCGTTTGTGGCGTTATTTCGCCACAACTCGACCGTCGCCCTTGAAGACGACGATGATTTCGTCCACTACCCCTCCGCCCGCCGAGACAGCGCCGAGGTTCCGAACGCTTTCCTTCTTGGCTTTGCCCGGCTCGCCGAGCTTGTTGCTCTTCGCCTCGTCCACGAGAAGGATGTGGTCGATCAGATCGCGCTGCTTGATCGACGTAAACCCGACCACGCCCGCCGTCAGGGTCTTGGCGCTGACATTGAGGTCTGCTCGTTTGCCAACCAGCTGTCCGACCGGCGTCGTGACGCTCTCCGTCGTGAGCTTCACGTTGAGCGGAATCCTCGCTCCATTGACCGTCGCATCGAAAGGGGCGTCAAGGGCCAGAAGGCCGGCCGCTGGGTTGAAGTTGACCCGTGCCGCGCGCGGCAACTTGACGTTGATCTGCCGCCCCTTCTCGCTCCG
>JBDTUW010000713.1:0-3059 GCA_040007555.1 Acidobacteriota bacterium
CTGCCGGTTGAGCAGGCCCTGTAAATCCCGAGTCTCCTCTATTGTCGGAGTGCGTGTCAGCACGCGACGAAAAGCGTAGACGAGTCGGGTCGCGTCGCCCGGCCCTCCATCCTGCAATGTTCTTAGCGCGAGCGCCCGAGCCGCTTCAATAAAGACTGTTTCATTGAGCGCCGTCAGTGCCTGGAGTGGAGTATTCGATCGCGCCCTCCTGACACACGAAACATCGGCGGTGGGCGCATCGAAGACCTGGAACACGGGGAAGGGAACTGAGCGGTAGCGGAAGGTATAGATCGCGCGACGATATCGGTCCTCTCCCTTCTCTTCAGGCCAAAGTTTGGTGCCATAACTTGCTGGAGGCAAGTAAAGGAACTCGGGTGACGGGGGATAGACGCTTGGTCCGCCCACCTTTTCGTTGAGCAAGCCACTGACAGAGAGCGCGATGTCTCGAACGATCTCCGCTTCGACCCGGAACCGAGGCCCGCGAGCAAGCAGTCGATTATCCGGGTCGCGCGCCAACAATGCAGGTGTGACACGAGACGCTTGTCGGTACGTGGCAGAAGTGGTGATCAGGCGATGGATGTGCTTGAGATGCCACCCATTCTCCATCAGTTCTACGGCGAGCCAATCCAGAAGCTCGGGGTGCGTGGGCCTCTCACCCTGTCGGCCGAAGTCCTCCGGCGTGCTGACCAGTCCGGTTCCAAAGTATTCCTGCCAGATGCGGTTGACGATGACTCGCGCCGTAGTCGGCGAACGGGAGTCGATCAGCCAGCGCGCCAGCGCCAGACGATCAGTACCGGCGTCGGGCGACAGTGGATGAAGGTAGGCGGGAACACCGGATGTGACGGCTCGATCCGGTTGCAGGAAGTTGCCGCGCTTAAGCATCGTCGTGCTTCGCGCCTGCGCCCGTTCCGAGAGCACGAGTTGGCTGGTGCCTTCGGGATGCGTTTTCCAAAGCGCGCCGACCTCCGCGTTGGCAATCCTCCATTCCGGAACGAGAGTCCGCCAGTAGCTAAAGATCACAGCTCGCTGGGCGGCTGATCGCGATCCAACCGGTATCGCCAATATCTGACGCACGCCTGCAGGGATGGGATCGGCGACGGGATTGCTCGCAGATGTCAGAGCCAGCCGGACTCGACCGAGATTGTTGTTCTGGTTGTCATTGCTGTTCCACCCGCCGTGGTTCTGTTTGAGGTACAAGTTGAGGGTGGTGCCGCCGGGATTGATTAGTGGCTGGTCGAGGACAAAGACAGCCTGACGAGTTTGATTTCGCTGGCCGGGGCCGGCATCGATTCCCCAGGCTGTTTCGTCGATGCCGTCGATCGCAAACCTGATCGACCCTGTCATTCTTCGGGTTGCCCTGCGGTCGTCATATATGCCCTCAAGGTCGCTCTCGGCCTGCTCGAAACTTGATGTCGCTGAGGCGAATTTTAGCTTCACCGGTTTCTCAGGGGCGTCAACGGGAACCGCTTCCGCCTCAAACTCAGTCAGAGCACCGATCCCCTTGGGCGAGCGACCCGGACCTCCCATCGGAAGGTTGGCATCGACCATCAGTTCCAGACGGAACCCCGTGATGCGCGGCTGATCGGTTCGGACGACGAATTTTGCTCGATGTTTGGTGGGCGCATAACCCTGAGCGAGGAAGGAGCCATCTTCGATCGGAATGTAACGTTGTCCGCCCGTCGACATGTCAACAACGGTTGGTTTGAGGACTATCCAGTCCTGCTGCCCTGCACGATCATTGTTGGCCACCGCCTCTTCCCATTTCGCCTGACGCGCTTCCCAGTCCGGCGTTCGGTGCTGTAAGTCTGCCTCGATCTCTCGAATTCGGCGAAAGATCTCCGCGCGCTTCATTTCCTCGGCTGGAGTATAGACGGCAAGCTGCGCTTCATCGGAGTTATTGAGAAAGGCGAAGAGGCGATAGTATTCCTCCTGTCGGAGCGGATCGAACTTATGATTGTGGCACTGAGCGCACTGAATGGTCAGGCCAAGAACGCTCTTCCCGATTGCATCCATGCGATCGAACATCGCTTCCATCCGAAACTGCTCGGGATCAATTCCGCCTTCCTCATTGACCATGGAGTTGCGCAAGAAGCCGGTTGCGACGATCTGTTGCTGCGTCGCGCCAGGCAGGCGATCACCGGCGATCTGCTCAACAATGAATTGATTGTAAGGCTTGTCGCTGTTGATCGCATCGATCACCCAATCGCGGTAGAACCAGACCTGGCGTTGCTTATCCTTCTCATATCCGTCGGAATCGGCGTACCGGGCGGCATCCAGCCAGCGCCGTGCCCAGCGCTCACCAAAATGAGATGACGCGAGCAGGCGATCGATCTGCTTCTCGAATGCACGCAGACTGTTGTCGCCGAGAAAGGCGTCTGTTTCGCTGATCGACGGCGGCAAACCGACAAGGTCAAGACCGATCCGACGGAGCAGGGTTGAGCGGTCAGCGATGGGAGAGGGGGATATTCCTTCCTTCTCGAGTCGAGCGAGAACGAAATTGTCGATAGGGTTGCGGGCCCACGTCGTATTCTTCGTCTGAGGGACGGTTGGGCGTATGGGGGCAATGTAGGACCAATGCCTGGCCTGATCGGCGGTTCGAGGCGGCAGAATGGCGCCGGTATCGATCCATCGTCTGATGATCGCGATCTCTGAGGGGGCTAACGGCGGCGCACCGAGTGGCATTCGCTTCTCTTCGCCTTCGCCGAGGATGCGTTTGACGAGGCGACTATCGCGGCTGTTGCGCGGGGCGACAACTTGTAGGAGACCCTGATCCTGGTCGAGACGCAATCCAGCCATCGCCCGCTGAGGGCCATGACACTTGACGCAATTGTTGAGGATAATTGGCTCAATATCGCGAGCGAAGTCGATGGCCGCGGGCTGGCCGCTTTGTGCTGTAGATGTCTGGTAGGTCGCGCTCAATGCAATCGCGACGAGGGCAGCAACGACGGCGAGAGATGTCTTCCTGTGACGCATAAGCAGTCCGATTTCGTAAGAGTTTAGAATGGGTTTGTCGGAGCAGCTATCCTATCTCAAGTAAGGGCACGTTGACTACGCAACCA
>JBDTUW010000714.1:0-3052 GCA_040007555.1 Acidobacteriota bacterium
GGCGCTCGATACACCCGCGTTTCGTGTTCCTGCACCAGTAGGTCGTTCGCGTCATCCGGGAGGTGACCGCCCTTGACGAGAACGGCCCGAGCTCCCATCTCGATCAATCGGTGGCCCGCGATCTCCATCTGCTCGAGATTGGTCACGGGTAGTCCCGTCAGCCGTTCAGCTTCAGCCATGTTGGGCGTAATCAAGTCAGCGAGTGAGAACAGTCGAGCGACGATAGCCCGGACCGCCACTTCGTCAATCAGATCGTAGCCGCTGCTCGACCTGATGACCGGATCAAGCACCACATTCCGCAGTTGTGAGCGCTCAAGAACTCCGGCCACAACATCAATCGTTTCCGGGCTCGGCAACATTCCGATCTTGACCGCCGCTACGTTGAAGTCCTCGAGAATCGGCTCGATTTGGGAACGCAGGACATCGGCTGTTTGATGCGAGGCACCACGCACAGCCAACGTGTTCTGAAACGTCAACGATGTAATCGCCGCGGTGCCAAAGCATCCAAGAGCGGCGAACGTCTTTGTGTCGGCGAGAGTGCCGGCGCCTCCTGACGGATCAAAGCCAGCGATCGAGAGAACCACGCGCATTTTTGCCACCTCTTCATACTCCATCTGGTGGTCAGTCCTGAGATGATACCACCAGGTTGTACAAGCTGGCAAAAAAGGGGTGGATAATCTTCCGGTGGGCGACCATCAGGAGATGGCTTAAGGGACCTGCGGGCGAGGCAATCTGAACCAGAATCTTGAACCGCCGGCTGCTCCGGGTTCGTGGCCGATCGTACCGCCCCAATACTCGACGGTGATTCGGCAGAAATAGAGGCCGAGGCCGATCTTGCCGGACTTTCCTTTTCCCTGAGCAAACTTCTGAAAGAGAGTACCAGCCACCTGAGGCGGAACTCCGGGTCCCTGATCTTCAATCGCGACCAGGACGTGCGTTCCATCATCCTCGAGTCTCACCGTCACAGCCGAACCGGCAGGACTGTGACGAAGCGCGTTCTCGATGAGATTTGAAAACACCCGCTCGAGCCGGGAACGTTCACCCACGACCTTCCAGTCTCGTGAAGGAGCCGATCCTGAATCGATCGTCAGATCGACACCATTGAGCTGATAGGCGGGCAGGAGCAGACTGACGGATTCCTTCGCGGCCGCAAGCGCATCCGGCGCCGAGGCGTGGTCGGTGCTAAACGCCTGTGCCTGTTCCACTTCTGCCGCAAAGGCCTGCAGGATGTCCCGAATCAAAGTTTCCTGACGAGCGGTCTGGCGCAATCCAAGCTGAAGTAACTGCCGGCCCTCGTCAGAGAGGGGCTCAGTTCCAAGCAGCTCAAATCCCCCGCGAATCCCCATCAACGGACCCGCCAGATCGTGGACGATGCAGTGCAGGAGGATGTCCTTCTTCTGCGTCTCCTTCATGAGACGTTGATAATTCAAACTGAGCTCATTGCCCTTCTGCTGCATCTGTCGCTGACGGGATTCCGCTTCAGACGCATCCAGGAGAATCACCCAATCACCATCATCGTCATGAAAGAGATGGACATCGATCGGCGGGCACTTCTCGGTCTGGATGCACTCGAGAACTCGGGCCCGATCGGGTGACAGCGGAAAGAGACCCGCGAGAAAGAGGAGCCGCTCGCCCAGGTCATCTCCGACGGCGAGGCTTTCGAGCCCGTAATGACTCAGGTCGCCGCCAGCGACTATCAGACGGCCTTCAGGCGTTGCGAGCAGGAAGGCAGGCCTTCTGTGCTCGAGCACAAGGCCTCGCAGATAGGTGACGACGGGGGAAGGGAAGACATCCATCTGGTTTGGCTATGGTTGGGCTATGGTTGGGCTATTGTTTTGTATGCGGCGGGCGATCGAGGCGAAGGCTTCTTCGACACCCGACCCTGTCAACGCGCTGCTCCTGATTACTTCCCATCCCTCGCTCATCAATGCGTTGACCGCACCGTCATCAACTTCCCACTCCCCAGTGAGATCGGCTTTGTTGAGGATCAGAACGAAAGGGACTGGGCCTAGCGCCTCCTCAGTTCGTTGCTGAAGAAGGCGTGCGGTCTCGACGGTCGAGCTGCGGGTTCCATCGGCTACCAGAAGATAACCGTGCGAACCCTGCAGATTGGAGACCTTTACCTTTTGAAACTCGTCTTCACCAGCCAGGTCCCAGATAATGAGCTTGATCTCCTGTTCACCGGCCTTGACGATCTTCCAGTCGAGTTTGACACCGACCGTGGTCTGATATTTTGCGCTGAAGTTGCCTTTGACAAAGCGCGCCACAAGGCTGGTTTTGCCGACCGCAAAGGCGCCCAGCATCGAGATTCGTTTCTGGATCATATTCAGGGTTTCTTCGCCGGGCGTGTGTTGTCGAGGGCCACTCTGAAGGTGACGCTGCGATTTATCTCGGATCCGGGACCCGAGGAATCGGCTGGAACCGGCTCGCGGGCTCCCACGCCCGTCGCATCGAGAAGATCACCATCGACGCCGGCGCCAATCAAGAGGGTCTTGATACTCTCAGCGCGCTCCTGGCTGAGCCTTTCATTGAGCTCTGCCGGTCCGGTGTCATCGGTGTGGCCAACGACGGTCATGCGGATCCGGACGTTATTCGAACGTGCAAGTGCAAACAGGCCGAGCGCGTCATCGATCAGACGCTGACGCATGGCATCCTGGCCTGGTACGAACCTGGAGGTCCCGACGACGAATCGGGGCACCTCCTGCTCCATCTTCGCCTTGAATTGAAGTATCTGTTCGTCAATCACATTGTCGGCACGGAAAGTGGTGATGCCCGAAATGGCGGGTGCCAGTCTTCTGGCGTCGGAGAGCCACGCTGTTGAAGCCACACCGCTTGCGCTCAATTCGCCATCCTTGAGTGAGAGTGTAAGCGAGGTGGGAGGGGAGAGCACTGTCTGGGCTCGAGCGAGGACGAACTCAGGATAGAGCGAATGATACGTTGCCCATCTCGCCTCGACTTTGTCTGGCGACAACGAGCTCGTGTCGTGAAGGAGTTTTGACGGCTCAACGGCGAGAGGATCGCGCATTCCCGAGACAAAGTACTTCCCGTGGCG
>JBDTUW010000715.1:0-3050 GCA_040007555.1 Acidobacteriota bacterium
GGAATAGTCGGCGAAGACTTCGTCCACGATGATAGCGAGATTTCTTCGCGCGCAGACAGCCGACAAACGCGACCGATCCTCTGGAGTCACGTATGAGCCGGTTGGATTGTTGGGGTTGACCACGATGACCGCTCGACTGCTATCGGTAATCGCAGACTCAAGCGAATCGAAGTCGATGTGCCAACCGCGAGGATGTGTGTAAGCGAGCTTGTAAGGTCGCAGCTCAACGCAATCGAGTGCCGCCAGAAATTCAAAAAGTGGATAGCTTGGCTGGGCCACGAGGACCTGCGAGCCTGGGTCGGCCAGCAGCTTGAAAAGAAAGGCGTATCCCTCGCTCGTGCTGCTCGTGAGATGCACTCGATCAGACGAAACGGGGATGCCGCATGCATGGTAGTAGTTGGCGACTGCGTTGCGGGCGACATTCAGGCCACGGGGCTCAGGTCTGTAACTGATGGCCTCATCGTTCTGGAATGCGGCGAGGATGTCCTCGGTCGGATACTCAAACCCGGCTCGCGTCGGGTTCGATTCGGTTAGATCGAAGATCGGGACGCCTCTGCGCCGCTTCTCAGCGATGAGCCGAGACAGCCGGTTCTCTTCGATATCCCACTTGAGCCGTTGCGAGAACATGCCAAATCCTGAGAAACAATCCAAATGCGAACAGGTCGGTGGTCAGTAGTTTAACCCAGAGACGCAGCGGCAGCAGCAGACTCAGCGCCAGGTGCCACGGGTTCCCCATTTTCAAAACCAAAGAGGCGCCACAGAACTGTTCTGTGGCGCCTCTCGCTTGCTGCGGCTTATCGCGACCGACAATCTAGTCTCCGCGGACATCAAGCTGACCGTCCTTAACATCAACTGAGAAACTGACAAACGCCTTCCAGATATTCGTCACCGGAAGCTTGACGTGTTCGTCAATGGTTCGTTTCAGGAACCGGGCGCCATACTGCGGGCTAAAGCCCTTCTCGACAAGCCAGGTCAGTGCAGCGTCGCTTACCTGAAGCCGTCTTCCCTGTTTCTCCATCTGCTTCTCCAACCCCTTCAAATAGATGACAGCTATCTGCCTCACTTCATCAAGCGTCAGAGGTGAGAAGACGACGATCTCATCGATTCGATTGCGAAACTCAGGTGAAAACCGAGTCTCGGCTGCCTTCATGACTTCGCGTTTTATCTCTTCGATATCGCTCCGAGTCTTCTGTCCAAAGCCCAATGGCTTCATGAACTTCTTAAAGCTATCGGAACCCAGATTCGAGGTCATGATGATGATCGCGTCTGAGAGATAAACCTTCTTGCCTCGACCATCAGTCAGCCATCCCTCGTCGAAGGCCTGAAGGAACAGATTGAGCAAGAATGGCGATGCCTTCTCCACTTCATCGAGAAGCAGCACCGTGTAGGGATTCTCGCGAAGGCGTTCGGTCAGGATGCCACCACGTTCACTGCCAACAATACCACGCGGCATGCCGATCAACTTCTCGATCGCGATCGTGCCATCCTGGTACTCGCTCATGTCTATCCGAACCATCTTCTGCTCATCACCAAACATCGCCTCCGCCACGGCCTTGGCGAGTTCGGTCTTTCCAACTCCGGTTGGCCCAAGGAAGAGCAGAACTCCATCGGGTTTGTAGAAGTTCTCCTTGAGAGGCCCCTTATTCAGCCGCAGGCGCTGAGCCACAGCGCGAACGGCCTCCCGTTGACCGATGACCCGCAGGCCAAGCACACTTTCAAGTTCTCGAAAGCGATCACCGGTATCACGGAAGATAAGGTCCCGTGGAATCCGGCTCTCCTGTGAGATAACGTCGATGATGTGCTCCGGGCGGACTTGCATGAGGCTTGGCTCGTTGATTTCGACCTTGACGGCAGCGGTGTCGAGCCATCCGATTGCCTTGTCGGGCAGGTGCAGGTTGCGGATATACCGCGGTGCCATCTCAAGTGCAGTATCGATGGCGGCGTCAGTGATCTTGACCGAGTAGTTTCTTTCGAGTCGCGGTCGGAGGCCAAAAAGAATGGCCCGTGTCTCGCTCAGGGTGGGCTCGTCAATCTTCACTAAACGAAACCGGCGAGCAAGTGCCTCATCCTCCGCGATGTACTCGCGATATTCAGTCAGCGTGGTTGCGCCGATGATCCTGATCTCGCCCCTTGCCAACGCTCCCTTGAACATGTTGGCCGCGTCCGAAGACGCGCCCAGAGCCGAACCCGCGCCAATGATCGTATGCGCCTCGTCGACGAAAAGGACGACGTCCTGACGTTCCTTGACTTCGTTGATGATCCCCTGAAGCCGTTCCTCAAACATGCCGCGAAGCATGGTTCCGGCGACAATCCCGGCCATCTGCAATTGGACGAAATGGGCATTGCGAAGTCGCGCCGGAACTGACATCGGCTCGAGCTCCACCAATCGTGCAAGCCCCTCTACAACCGCGGTCTTACCCACACCCGGCTCGCCTACCAGCATCGGCGAATTGGCGCGTTCACGATGGCAGAGGATCTCGATCATCTGCTGTATTTCGAGTTCGCGCCCGATCGTTGGCGGTAGTTTGTCCTGGCGTGCAAGCTTGTTGAGCGAAACGCCGAAGTGCTTGAGATACTGCGGCAATTCGTATTTCTTGCGTAGCGACTCATCCTGCTCCTCGCGAGCCTTCACCCGCTGGGCAATAACGTCGGTGGCCTGGGTCGGATCTGCTCCGAGGCGCCGCAGAATATCGGCGGGAATACCTGTCGGATCGGCAAAAAGCGCTGCCAGCAGATCGAACGATTCAATCGTCTGTCGCCCACCCTGCCGAGCACGGTTCAGCGCGCGCTTGAAAAGCTCGCGCGTCGTTTCGGCAACGTGGATTTTCTTGCCGACAAATTGTCTGTCCTTAGCGAGTTCGAGCTCCAGCAACTGATCCATGGCAGTCGGATCCACGCCGATGGCCTGAATAGACTCAATCAGCAGTTGGCTTTCGACCTCGCCCAGCGCCGAGAAGATATGCTCCACCGCGAGAAAGTTGTGATCCCGTTTTCTCGACTCTTCCAACGCGCGATGGACCACTTTCTGTCCCGACTCCGAAAACTTGTCC
>JBDTUW010000716.1:0-3049 GCA_040007555.1 Acidobacteriota bacterium
GTGCCGGATGAAGCCCTGGGACGCGACGGCGGGCCGCGCCACGCTGACGCTGTAGCTCTTGGTGAAGCCGACGAGACATGGCCATTAATCGTCGCGGATGCACAGAGAGGTGAACTAAAGGAAACCTACTCTCCCGTCGATGCGCAGGGCAAAGAGCGCAAGCCAAGTCTACAGAATTATCCCTCAATTCCCTGGGGTTCGATCGATCTGGAACAGTTCAATGTCATACCGAAGATGTTCGCACCGGCTCTGGGAAAGGTCGGCGGAGGCTGGAAGACTTTTCGCATCATTCCCGTCGAGTCCGGGCGCGGCTGCCCCTATGGTTGCGAATTCTGCACCGTCACGGGCTTCTTCGGCGACTCAATCCGCTTTCGTACAAACAAGAGTGTAGTTGACGAACTGCTGACGCTCAAAGCGCGGGCCAAACGTGAGCAGGGTCAGGTTGCGGTGTTCTTTATCGACGACAATTTCGCCATCAACATCAAGCGCCTGAAATCGCTCTTGCGCGACATTATCGCAGCCGACGCGCAGGTCATCTGGACCGGGCAGATCAGTGCCAATCTCCTGCGCGATGAAGAGCTCGTGGATCTGATCTACGCTTCGGGTGGGCGCTGGATATTTATTGGCATGGAGTCGATAGACGCCGCCAATCTGGCCGATGTCAATAAGAGCTTTAACAAGCCCGGCGAGTATGCCGCCGTGCTTGAACGGCTTGCATCCCGCAACATTCTGGCGGTCACTTCCTTCATCTTCGGTCTCGACAATGACACACCAGGCGTGTCGCAACGCACGCTTGACGAAATCGACAAATGGCCGGCTGGGCTGCCGGTTTTTGGTCAATTGACCCCGTTCCCATCAACTCCACTCTACAAGCGGCTGGCAATAGCCGGGCGTCTGACTCGCCCGACTCACTGGTTGGACTGGAAGCCTTATGAGATGGCTCACACACCTTTAAAAATGACGATCGACGAAGCGCAGATTGAACTGAGACACGCCTGGAGCCAATCGTACAGCCCGAAGGCGATTGCGAGAGCAGTCGGATCGCTCAAAGACAAACCGCTCTGGTTGCCGATCAGCATGTTTATCGCGAGGCTGAGTTTTCGTGGTATCTACTTTCCACAGATGAGCCGATGGGCGTGGCTGGGAGAGGCTGGAAGGAACTGGCGGAGTCTCTACATCCTCGTTCGATCCGGTCTGAGTGATAAGAGCGCGAGGCAAATCCGGGTCGAGCCCGAGACCGTTTCACTCAATACGTCACCCAAAGCGGCAAATGCCAGCTCGCCGGTCCGTTGAAGCAGGCGGGCTCCCCTTCCTCCCCTCACCTGATTCATATGAGGCTCCTCAATTCGAGAGGAGCACAGCTGTCTGAAAAGAACCGCTATTGCGTGGACAGGACCGCTGTCGCGGGGGGATTGGAACCGGTCTCGCGGCGGGTAAATTCTTGACTCAAAATCCGCTAACGTGGTAAAGGTTCCTGCGAATCTTAATGAGATCGGACCTCACTGAGTTTATTGGGTCTCGAGTCTGTGCAATCACCAACGTCCTTCCCTAATCTGCGCTTCGTCTGAGCTGCGCTTCGGAGGTGCTGGAACTCTGTCATGGCATCGACAAACGATACGCTGACGCGACACCGCTTTGGCCAGACCACGCGGCTCGGCGCGTGGTGGCTGCAACCGCTGGTCGTCTTCTTATGCTTCTCTGCCTTTATCGTCTACTCGACATGGGCAGCATTCCAGGGGGTGCATTACAGTTTCGGACCATATCTCTCCCCGCTTTACTCGCCTGAGCTATTTGGATCGGCGGACAGCTTGTTTGGTCCGCAGCCAGCGTGGTGGCCGGGGTGGCTTCCCTTCTCTCCAGCGCTGCTGATTCTTTGGGCACCCGGCGGATTCCGGTTTACCTGCTATTACTATCGCGGCGCCTACTACAAGGCGTTCTGGGCTGACCCGCCATCGTGCGCGGTGGGTGAGCCTCGTAAGAAGTATCTGGGTGAGCGATCATTCCCGCTCATTCTGCAGAATATTCACCGGTATTTCCTCTATCTGGCGCTGGCGTTTATCTTCATCCTCGCCTATGACGTCTGGAAGGCCATGTGGTTTACCGACCCGTTCACCGGGAGGACAGTCTTTGGCGTTGGTGTGGGCACGCTGGTGCTCGCCGTGAACGTCATCCTGCTCGGGGGTTATACGCTTGGCTGTCACTCGCTGCGACACCTCGTCGGAGGCAGAATCGATCAGCTATCAAAGAAGCCGGTTTGTGATTGGGCCTTCGCGTGCACCAGCAAGATGAATCGCCGTCATATGGTCTTTGCCTGGATGAGCCTTTTCTGGGTCGGTTTCTCCGACATCTACGTCAGACTTTGCTCGATGGGTATCTGGTCAGATTGGAGAATCATCTAATGACCAACTATGAAACATTCGAGCACGACGTATTGGTAATAGGTGCAGGCGGAGCCGGTCTGCGTGCGGCAATCGAGGCATCGGCGTCAGGGTTAAAGGTTGGTCTCGTCTGCAAATCGCTGCTGGGTAAGGCGCACACAGTGATGGCCGAGGGCGGGATCGCCGCATCACTCGGCAACGTGGATGAGCGCGATAACTGGCGGGTCCATTTTTCCGACACCATGCGCGGGGGACAATACGTCAACAACTGGCGCATGGCCGAGTTGCACGCGAGGGAGGCTCCCGATCGCGTCAGAGAGCTCGAGGCTTGGGGCGCCGTCTTCGACCGCACCGATGACGGCCGGATCCTTCAACGCAATTTCGGAGGCCACCGATATCCGCGACTGGCACACGTCGGCGATCGTACCGGGCTCGAGATGATCCGCACCCTCCAGGATCACGGCATCCATCGAGGCATGGATGTGTTCATGGAGTGCACCGTCGTGCGCCTTCTTCTTGATGAAGGGCGGATTGCGGGCGCGTTCGGCTACGACCGCGAGCGCGGACGGTTTCGCCTGTTCAAGTGCAAGGCGATCGTGCTCGCTACGGGCGGTATCGGTCGTGCCTACAAGATCACCAGCAACAGTTGGGAATACACTGGCGACGGCCAT
>JBDTUW010000717.1:0-3040 GCA_040007555.1 Acidobacteriota bacterium
AAGGAGGTGTGACGAATCCCTTTTCCCCATGACTGCCATCGATTGTTGCGCTCACGACTGTACCTTGCTCAAGCAACCCGGTGAACGCCTCAAGGCCGCACAGATCACCCCGGCTCGCCCCACCGATGAACAGGCGAACCGGTCTGTCAACGCTCCGTAGCTGCTTTGCGAGCATGAAGAGGGCCGCGGACCCGACGCCACCAGCCACGAGCACTGCCTGGCGTCCAGCCGCCGTCTCCACATCAAACGTGTTCCCAAGTGAGCCGAGGATATCCACCTCGTCGCCGGTGCGCAGTGCCGCGAGCGCGCGCGTGCCGCGACCCAGCAATTGGTAGATGAACTCAACGATTGTCCCGTCTTCGGCTTGCTCCCATTGATAGTAAGCCATCGCACGGCGCAATAACGGCTCGATGCCGCTGTGCGGTTTGAGCATGGCAAACTGTCCGGGCCGAATCTCGGTCTGAACGCGCAGGCGAAGGCGCAACAGTCCATATACTCGCCCTGAACCCGAAGAGCTCAGCTCATTCCTCTCAACCGTTGCGACAGTATCGATCAATGGCCAACTTCCTGCGGCTCGATTGAGCTATTTCGGTTGCCAGGTAAGATTGGTTAGGGAGAAAGCCAGTCGCCGCGGATCAGTCCCACCCTTGTCGACTTCTTTTGGGACAAATGACTGATCGCTCGTGATCTTGAGTTCGGACCACTCACCTTTCCCCTGCTGGGCAGCGCTGATGGTGTACTCTCGATCGAGCCCCTCCGGAGTGCCAGTGACCTGTTCCAGCTGCACGCCGTTTAATGAGATATTGATCACCGGGGGCTGTTTGAACCGCTCGAGGGGAGCACGGCCGGCAAGCTTGAGTGTCATATCCTTTCCGGAATTTTTCAGCCGCACG
The DNA here is from genome assembly GCA_040007555.1 of Acidobacteriota bacterium. Lineage (GTDB taxonomy): Bacteria > Acidobacteriota > Blastocatellia > RBC074 > RBC074 > JANNRD01. Next base: position 894 of record JBDTUW010000717.1, read on the forward strand.
ACACCTTCGGGTTCCATCCAACGCCACGACATGTTGGGGTCGCGTTCGAGATCGTAGAATCCCTTTTCGTAGACGATCTCTTCGGCCGGGGCAGGCGATGCAGATCCACCTGTCTTGTCTTCGCCGGCACAGGCAGACAGCCCCAGCGCGAGCAACGCCATCGCGAGCACGATCCTCTTTCTAAACATCCGATATCCTCCTCATTGTTTCTTTCATGTCAGACCCGCCGGTCTTGCTATCGCCTTCGGCGACGACGAGTGATTAACGCGCCGACAAGCAGTGCAATTGCGCCAACTCCCGAGTACACCGCACCGGTCCTGAAAGTGTGTGCTCGGAAGACCATTTCAACATGATGCTGACCGGGTGGCAGCACCAAACCGCGAAGTGCATAGTCGACGCGCTCGACTGGCACTCGTCCTCCATCTACCCAGGCTTCCCAGCCGCGATAGTAGACCTCGCTCAGGACAAGGAATCCAGCCTGAGTGTGATTCGTCTCAAGCACGATGCGCTGCGGCTCAAATCGCGCCACCTTGACCGTTGAGCCGGCCGTGTCGCCGATGGCCGGAAGTTTGATTTGTCTTCCCCCAAAGTCTTCTATTTCAAGCAGGGCCACCTCGGCCGGATCAAAGACGCTTCCGTCACGGAAGCGCCCAGACCTGATTGCTTTGATCACGTCAGCGCGAGGCGAAACCTCGAGACGGCGAACAAACCAGGCGCGCGGCAGGAGTTTGAGGTTTTCGTACACATCTGCCCGCCCGAAAGTCGCCAGTTTCCGCCATCTCGCGGCCGTCGGAGTGAAAGTATCCACCGGCATGGTAGAGCCGGTCTGCGAATCGCCATATGACGCCCGAAGAATCAAGATCGATGCGTCCTGCCGCAGGTAATCGAGTTCCATACGAACGATCTGCGCTCGCGGGAATTCAAATTTTAACAGATAACGGTGCGCCGGAAATCCGCCACCATTCCACGTTTCAGCTATTGGCGCGCGACGGTGTAGCATCTGTCTGGGGTCGCGATCATAGGCCCACTCCGAAGTGTCTCTTCCCGTGAGTATCTCGTGTTCGAGAGTCCGTCCGTCCGCGGTCTGAAGCCGGATTCGCGCGACTGGAGTGTCATCCGGGACGTGCGTCGCGTTCGACATCGTAGTCACCAGCGCGAGTGAGGAGGCCGTCACCGGAGCAGGCGTGAACTCCAGATGAGTTCCCGATGTCAGGTTCCAGTTGAGGAACTTGTCCTCGAATTGTATTCCCTCCAAGGTGACGCCCCGGAGCCCGTCAAGTGGGCCCGAAGGCTGATAAAAGAGGTACTTGGCATTGAGCAAATTGAGCCCCTGATGCTCGACATCGAAAACACTCGGATCCTCTATCTGTCCGTCGAGTGTCATCTGCCCGGCAACCTCTGAGGGGCGCAGCAAGCGGAGTGCGTCGTATCCGTTAATGCTCTGCAACCCTCGCGCGATCGATACATTCGGAAAATTGAGTCCGTCATCAGCCTCATAGAACGGGGCAGAGGAGTAACTGACAATCCGAAAGGAATTGAGATCAGCTTCACGTTCCTTGACGAACTTGACCGTCTCAGGATCGGCCAACCGCTTGTTGATGCTCATCCGCGTCACACGCCAATAGAAAAGATGCCCAAAAGCTCCGAGATCTGCGAACAGAACCGCAACCAGCAGCGCCCCCATCCACGCTGAGCGCGAGCGCGCATAAAGCCAAACCGAGCCGACCGTCAGTACTAGAAACACAAGCGGATAAAGGCCCTCCGGCGTTCGCAAGGACTCCGCCCCGGCTGGTCGCGGCAACGACGTTACAAGGTAATCGCCAAGAAAGCGGTAGGCGATGGCCGTTCCGGCTACGAGCAGCGTCAGAATGATCGCGGCCGGCCGGAACGCGCGTATGGCAGCGGCTCTATCGGAACGCGCCAAGTGGCTGACCCCGAGGCCGGCGATCACGCCAATGCTGAAATCGAACTCAAACAAATGCCGCGCTGACGCCCGAAACAAATTGTAGACCGGCAAGTGGTAGAGAATCCTATTCAAACCAAACGGCAGAAAATCACCAAAGGCGAGAACGATGGCTGCGACTGCCACACCTGTCCAGAAGCCAACCAGGGACCTTTGACTCCGGCCAAACCACGCCACGAAAAAG
>JBDTUW010000718.1:0-3039 GCA_040007555.1 Acidobacteriota bacterium
CTCGACCCAGCGCTCACGCACTGGGCTAGAGGACTTGCACCACTTCGTGGTGCCTGCGCTGCGGAGCAGCGCAACCCTTCGACCTCACGGTCGAGGGCCACTTCGGGTCAGTGCCCGGCCTGGATGTAAAAGTCGCGAGCTTGCGCGGCTAATTATGCGTGGTGTATTATGTAAGTTATTGATTGTGGTCGCATCGGGAGACCTGTTTCGTTAAATTCCACCCGTCACGTGTGACGATCGCGTGGGATGAAATCGGGCTTAGCCACTGGCAAGGAGTTTGAGCGGTAATGTCCATTCGCAGTAAGTTGACGCTGATCACTCTTTCCGCCTTTATCGCGGTCTATTCGATCGTCGGCGGGCTGCTCTCCAATTCCAGCAATTCCTGGGTAAAGGCGATTGCCGACCCGGGGCCGTACCCCCAATTGCGCATTTTCGAAGAGGTCGTTCGTCATATCGTCAACGATTATGTCGAGAAGCCAGATCTTGAGAAGGTTCGCATCGGTGCGTTGCGCGGGCTGACTGAGGCACTTGATCCCTACAGCGCCTACCTTCTTCCGCAGCAGGTGAAAGAATACCAGCAAAATAAGAATCAGGCTGATTTGACTGGCATGGTCATTGGTCAGTTTTCGGATTTTGCCTATGTGATTGCGGTCGTGCCCGCCTCGCCGGCTGACAAGGTGGGAATTCGTGTCGGCGATGTAATCGAATATATCGATGGCCACGCTACACGCGACCTCGATCTCTATGATGTCAAATCACTGCTCAAGGGAGCGCCGGGTTCGTCGATCGAACTGACGTTGATTCGCCGCCGAAATGAAAAGATCAAGCTCGTCCGCGGTACGGTCCCGAAGCTCAATCCTGAGGTTCGATCGCTTGAACAGCAGATCGGATATATCAAGGTACCGATCCTGACTACGGGCCAAGCCGAGGCGGTGGCGAAGTCGATCAATGCCGCCGTCAAAGATGGCGCGCAGCGCATTATTCTTGACCTGCGCGGCTCTGCTGGCGGTGACCTCAAGGAGGGCGTGGCCGTCGCGAATCTCTTCCTGAAGTCTGGAACCATTGCCAAGGTGATCGGTCGAAAGGACAAGGTGATCAGCGTTCACGAAGCGAAACCTGAGGCCGCAATCACCGATCTTCCGCTGGCTGTCATCATCGATCGGACCACGGCAGGTGCCTCAGAAATCGTGGCTGGGGCCATCCTCGAGAACAAACGGGGTGAGATCATCGGCGAGCGCACGGTCTTCGGCATGGGCGCAGAGCAGGAACTTTTCCCGCTCGATGATGGCTCAGCGCTGCTGCTGACGACCGCTCGTTATGCGGCTCCTTCAGGCAAGGTCTTCATGGCTGACGGCGTTATTCCGACCATCGAGGTCAAGCGAGTCGATGTTGCCGACCTCAACGCCAACGATGACGCGGATGACAATCAGCAGAACACTCCGTCGCAACCGCGGCCGCCACAGACAAACGAACCGCAGCCTCAGGCCACGCCTCCTGTTGTCGTTGCGCCGAAACCGGCGGATGACCAGATGCTCAAGAAGGCCATTGAGGTGCTGACTGCGAATTCGAAGGCCAAGAAGCGAGCGGCATAGATTTCATTCTCCTCCTCTTCGATTGCTTAGCGGGGTTCATTTTTACCAAATGAACCCCGCTTTTTCCTTCAGCTGGAAGTACTCAGAGTGGAATATTGCCGTGCTTTCTGGGAGGGTTTGAATCGCGCTTGTTGGACAGGAGCTTGAGCCCGCGAATGAGCTTCGGGCGCGTCACGCGCGGCTCGATGACTTCATCGATATAGCCGCGCTCGGCTGCGATGTAAGGCGAGGCGAGCTTGTCCCGATACTCCTCGATCTTCGCCTGGCGCGCGGCATCCTTGTCCTCTGCCGACTTCAGATCGCGTCGATACAGAATACCAACCGCTCCCTCTGCCCCCATGACTGCGATCTCCGACGTCGGGTAGGCAAAGTTGAGATCCGTTCGAATGTGCTTCGAGCCCATGACGCAGTAGGCCCCACCATATGCCTTGCGTGTGACGACGGTGATCTTCGGCACTGTGGCTTCGGCGTAGGCATACAGCAGCTTCGCGCCGTGGCGAATAATGCCCCCGTGTTCCTGACTTACTCCGGGGAAGAAGCCCGGCACATCTTCAAAGGTGATGATGGGAATGTTGAAACAATCGCAGAAGCGGACAAATCGCGCCGCCTTGATGCTTGCGTCGATATCAAGAACACCGGCGAGAAAGGCCGGCTGATTTGCCACAATCCCGACACTCTCGCCGCCAAGCCTGGCAAATCCGATGACGATGTTTCGAGCAAAATGCTCCTGGATTTCGAAGAAATATCCATCATCGACAACAGGCTCAATGATGCGGCGGATATCGTATGGCTGGCTCGATTCGGCAGGGACGATGGTATTAAGTACTTCATCGGTCCGATCCGGCGGGTCAGTTGAGATCACCCGCGGCGGCTCTTCCATGTTATTCGACGGCATGAATGAGAGCAGTTCGCGGACCAGGCGCAGGCAATGCTCCTCGTCCTCCGCCGCAAAGTGTGCGACTCCGCTGGTCTGATTGTGGGTCATGGCGCCACCGAGTTCTTCCTTCGTCACCTCTTCGTGAGTGACCGTCCTGATGACGTCCGGCCCGGTAATGAACATGTAGCTCGTATTTTTCACCATCACCGTGAAATCGGTAATGGCTGGCGAGTAGACAGCGCCACCAGCGCACGGTCCCATGATTGCCGAGATCTGTGGAATCACCCCCGAGGCCAGAGTATTTCTGAGAAAGATGTCTGCGTAGCCGGCGAGGCTTGCGACGCCCTCCTGTATTCGCGCTCCCCCCGAGTCATTGAGGCCGATAACTGGCGCGCCGACTTTCATCGCGAGGTCCATGATCTTGCAGACCTTCTCCGCATTGGTTTCTGAGAGTGACCCGCCAAAGATGGTGAAATCCTGCGCAAAGACAAACACCTGGCGTCCGTCTATGAGTCCATGCCCAGTGACGAACCCGTCACCAAGAAACTGTTGCGATTCCATGCCAAAGTC
>JBDTUW010000719.1:0-3036 GCA_040007555.1 Acidobacteriota bacterium
CGCGACAATCAGATTCGCCGGAAGATTTCGGAGACCAGGGTAGCTGCCCGGTGTCAGACGAATGGAATTGGCGAATGTTCCCGCGAGGTTCGCATCGAGATTGCTGATAAAGGTCGAATTGCGGTGAAATGCCGTATCTGCTCCGCCAAAGATCGCGTCGAAGAGTGGAAGTGCAACCTGGCCCGGTCGACCGAGATTAGCAAAGCTCACAACATTGGCCGCGCGGTTGATCGCCAGGTTCGATGCGGCCTTCGAAAAGTCGCTGAGGAACCCATTCTCGAAAATATTCACCTCATTAAGATCGACACCACGCGTCAGCTTCACACCGTGGTTTCCGACATAGCGCACCTCACCAACAAGCCCGGCGAAAAGCGCCCGCTCCACACCCAACGACCACTGTTGCACATATGGGGTCCGGTAATTTGGATTGAACGCAGCGACATTCGCGGCATTGCTCAGCGAAAAGAGCGAAGACTGCGTCAGCGGAACAGCGAACTGAGGGGTGGCAATCGGAACGCCGGTCGCCGCAAGCACTCCAGTCACCTGTGAGTTGGTTGAAGTTACCTGCAGTCCGCGATTGTTGTCCGCGACGTTGAGGTAGAGAGTCAGCGTTTCGGGTGTGTAGCTGATGGAATACCCGCCACGGACGGACGTGCGTCCATCGCCGAAAACGTCCCAAGCGAAACCAATCGAGGGGGCAAAGTTGTTCCAATCTCGACGATATAATTGCGGGGCACCTTCGATACCGCCATAGTTGAGAGTTGTCGCCTGACCAGTCAGACGTCCGGGCGCAAAGATGTTGCCCTCACCCGAGGCTCCCCACACTCCAGTTGCACCACCGACGGGCAGCAGCGCCGCGCCGCGCGTGTACTCAGGAACTCCGTGATACTCCCATCGAAGACCGCCCGTGACAGTCAGGTTCGGTTTGATTCTCCACTGATCCTGCGCGTACCACGCGACAAAGTTCTGCTTGAGCCTTCTCTCGTATGGTGAGAACGCTTTGAGCCCCGAACCGGGCTCGGTGACGTTGAATTGCTGCGATGCGCTGGCAAGTAGGCCAACGAGATTGGCGTAGACCTGTTCCGCGCGCGTTCGTGTTGCGGCTGAGGCAAACGGCATCTCAGAAGCATCGATTCCACTTGGGTTGAGCGCGGTCGCCCCCAGGTTGACCTGCGGGATGATCCCGGTTTCACTGATGTCCCGGCCGCGCACCCTTCTAATCTCAAAGCCAAAATTCAGCGTATGCGCCCCGTTCACCCAATGAAACTGGTCATTGAACTCTTTGCTCGGCGAGTCACGAAAGGTATTGGGCAGAAGATTCTCAGGGTTGGTGATACCGCCTGTAAAAGCGACTCGGAATGGGAAGTTCTCGACGCGCCCGTAGTTGCGGCCAAATGGCTCGATCTTGAAGCCAAAACGCGCGGTGTTTGTCATCCGCGACGAGATCGTTGAGTTGACCGCAAAAACAGCCATCTGACGTCTGGTGAACTGCTTGGCGGCCGGCAGGCCGGGAAACAGAATCGAGAACGGACCCGTGAAGCTACTGTTCTGATTGTATGAAGCAGAGAGCTGGTGCTTCTCGGTGAGGTTGTGATCAAGCCTGATCGTCAGGCGATTCGTGCGATTATCCGATGGCGTGGCAAAGCGATAGCCCCCGAGGTTAAATCCGTCGCCAACGTCAAAGTTGTTCGGCAAAGGCGTTTTTCCAAGCAACGACCCCGTCACTGAGTTGAGGCCTGGCAACCTCCCAATGCTCAGCAGATTGACTTCGCGCTCAACGTTGTCGGTACCCACATAACGGAATCGCCCGTCCCGTGCTGCCTGCGTCAGTACGACGGGGTTGGCGACTGTCGTCGACGGCTGCCGGCGGTAGTCGAGCGAAACAAAAAAGAAGGTCTTGTCCTTGCCGTTGTAGACCTTGGGAATAAAGACCGGCCCGCCGAAGGTCAGACCCAGCGAATTGACGTGACCCGGGGATTTCCTGAGATTGCTCCGGTTATTAAAAAACGTATTGGCGTCGAGTGCACTGTTCGTGTGATACCAGTAAACGCTCCCGGTCGGCCGGTTAGCCCCGGTTGGCGTGACAACTCGAATCTGTGCGACACCAAAACCGCCCGTGGCGCCCACCGTATTGGTCGCGATGCTGATCTCAGCCGTGTTATCCGTGATGACGGTCGTGTTTACCCCGAAGGCGAAGCGGTTAAAATGGTCAGCCACATTGATCCCGTCCTGAGTGATGTTCGTGCTCGTTCCTCGCAACCCGCTTGGCGATGGCGCATTGATTCCCGGCAGGCTGCTGACGATGATAAAAGGGTTCCGGACCATCGGCAGACTAAGAAGCTGCTGTCGGGTGAGCACCGTACTGATCTCGGGGCTCGATACATTGACGTCGGTCTGCGCATCTGATCCTTTGACGGTCACACCTTCGGTTACCTGCGATACCTCCATCTTGACATCGAGATTCGACGGTCGTGCAGTCTCCACAAACACTGGCTGAATCTCGATTGTCTTGAAACCACTGAGGGATACGCTCACGGCATAACGGCCGGGCGGAACGGATGGCGCGTCGAATGTGCCAGTGTCATCGGTCTTAGCGGTAAGACGGTCGTTTGTTTGCAGGTTTCGGATCGTCACCGTCGCGCCGGGCATGAAGGCTCCTTGCGGGTCCTTAACCACGCCGCGCAAACTTCCGTACGTAACCTGTGCCAGTGCCACGAGCGATGAGCACGTAAGAACGATCAAGATAATAAGTACCAATCGGTGTGTGAAGGTCTCTGCGTGCTTCATGACGATCTCCATTTCTGACCATTCGGATCAAGGGGGAGAGCTTTCGGTCTCATCGGAAAGCTCGACTACTAGTTATCTTTGTTGGCGGCGCGTTCTCGACGCGGGGTAAGTCTCAACCCTGCCAGGGTCGGGAGAACGTTATCGATAGTGCCGGTGGCCTTGCCACCGGCTATTGAATCCGTCGACTTCAGCGACCGAGGCCGTCCGCATTGAGCTAGCGACATTAAGAATTCTCCGGCACCTTGAGGG
>JBDTUW010000720.1:0-3035 GCA_040007555.1 Acidobacteriota bacterium
CCCGACTGCGTTCGATGGCCGCGACCGCCTTTTCTTCTTTATCAGCGCCGAGCGCATTTACAACAAAACGGGGGGAACTCAGACCCGCGTCATCTTTCTCCCAGGAGAGGAAGCTCGTCCATGCCCGATTGGGCCAAATGGTCAGGCGATCGTCGCCCTGCCAGGGGCTCCGCTGCGCACCTTCTGTCTCGATCCTGCGACTCATCCAAATATGGCGCGCGACATCGCTTTCATGAACAAGGTCATCAGTCTGTACAAGACGCCGGAGCTGGCTGGCATAGCTCCCAACGATCCGGGAGCCTGTTCTCAGCTGATCGGTAGCGGTCGCGAAAATCGTTGCGTGACGCTTGGTTTCACCACCCTGCTGCCACGCTCGGATTACACCGGGCGGCTTGATTTCAAAGCCTCGGCGAAGGACAACATCAATTTCCGTTATCAGTACAGCCGGCAGCTCGACACCACTGGCCGGTTCATTTTCGGCGACACATTTGGTGCGAGGAACGATAAGCAATACAACGTTGGCCTGACGGCGACGCACGTTTTCTCATCACGCCAGGTAGGCGAGTTCCGCTATGGCTTCGGCAATCGCTCAACTCTTCAGGATGTGAGCGACGGCAACGACATTCCGGTGATTCGATTTAACCAGAACCTGTGCACCGGGATTGGCGTCGGCGCCTGCGGCGGCATCATTGGCACCTCAACCAACGTCCCGATCAATCGCCGCCAGCGCGATCACCAATTCGTGTACAACCACACGATGAACTTCAGTCGCCAGACTCTGAGGTTCGGGATTGATCAGCGTTTCCAGGCGTTGGATGACGAAACTGGCGATCGCGCCCGCGGGTTCTGGACGTTTGGCAGCAATGACGCGCTGGCTGCGATTGTCGCGCGCACCGGGTTCACCAGCTTTGAGAACTTTATGCGCGGTTTTATTACTGCCTATCAAAAAGGGTTTGGCGATCCAAAGGCCGAGAATCGCTTTGGCGAAACCAATGTTTACATTCAGGACGACTTTCGCATCCGGCCAAACTTCACAGTCAACCTCGGCGCGCGCTACGAATATGTCCGGGCGCCCAAGGAACGGCGAAATCGGTTTAGCTACGGCTATAGCGACGACAAGAACAACATTGAGCCGCGGCTTGGCTTCGCGTTTTCGCCCGCGACCGACAAGATGTCGTGGTTGACGGGAGGCGCGGGCAAGTCTGTCATCCGTGGCGGTTACGGAATCAACCACAGCCGTCTGTTCCAGTCCGTTTTCTCGCAGAATCAGTTGAGTATCCGGACGCAGCCCCCGAACGGCTTCGCGAATGTTTTCAGCGGGATTTGTCCAAATGAGATTTCAGACCCATCCTGCGGATTCGTTTTCACTCCGGGCGTGGCTTCGTTTAGCCCAGCCTTCACTGCGAACGGTGTGAGAGACATCGGAGGCAGGCTGCAAAGCACGCTTTTGATTCCAGCGAAGAATCTTGAAGTGCCTTATGTCCAGCAGTGGAACCTGACGGTTGAAAGACAGATCAGGAACTTCTCACTCATGGTTGGCTACAATGGAAATCGCGGCATCGGCGCTCCTTTCTTCGACAGCGCCAATGATGCAGTCTATCCCTTCACTTCGCCGTCGCTGCTCGTCGATATCGGTGGGGGGAACTTCCGTCCGGTGGTATTTGACCGCGCCTGTGTCAATTTCACGGATCCACTCTGCGTGGTGAATAACGCTGATGGCAGCGTCAACGCGACGGCGAGCGGTTCACTCCGGAGTTTTAGCGCGCTCAACAGCACTACGGCTACACTCGCACAGAAGGGTATCGTCATTGCAGATGGCGTTCCACACGGGTACATTTCGATCAACACGGCGCGTCTCAACGAGCGGCGCCCGAACGCGGCAGCGAGCCGCAACGTCAATCTTCAGAACTTCGGTTGGAGCTACTACCACGCACTTGTCGTGAAGGGCAGCAAGAGACTCTCAAATGGTCTCAGCTTCACGGTGACGTATGTCTTCAGCAAGTCGATCGATACCGGCTCGGAAGCAACTTTCACGGTCACGGATACGAATGCTCCAGCCGGGAAGAAGGGTGGCGCAGCAGCATCCCTGCGCGGGCTGAGTTCATTCCACACGCCACATCGATTTGTCGCCAGTTACTCCTATCTGCTTCCGTTTATGCGGGATCAGCACGGTATTGTCGGGCGTGTCATCGGCGGCTGGAACATCTCCGGCACGACGACATTCCAGACCGGCAATCCGTTCAGCGTCACCGCCGGGTACGACATCAATGGTGATGGTCTGGCGGGTGATCGGCCGCGACTGTCCGATCTCAGCCTCCTTGGAGTATCGGTCGATAATGGGCGGCGGAATTCAAGCGGGGTGCAGATCTCGACCACGCAGCTACCCGGTTCAGCCTTTATTCCGGCCCAGGCGGGAGTGATCACCGCCAACGACCGCGTCTATCTTCCCGGTTCAGGGAACGAGGGCACAATCGGCCGCAATACCTTCTTTCTCCAGGGGTTGAATTACACCGACATGTCTGCATTCAAGGAGTTCAGGATAGTGGAAGGCGTGAAGCTGATTCTCCGCATGGAGTTCTACAACATTTTCAATCGCGTCACGTTCGGAGCACCGACGAGGACGATTCTTGGCGCAACCGCGCTCGGCACGATCACAACCGAGCGCAACATCTCAAACTACGTCAACTCAGGTCGCCTCGACAACAGCGCGCGTCAGGGACAAATTGCCCTGCGGCTGGTGTTCTAGAGGGGAGGCCCAACTCCGCGAAGGGCTGGGAGCGCACAAGCTCTCAGCCCTTCGCTTTATTGAGGCACGCGCAGCCCGCAATTGGTTGTTTTTCATTTTTTCGGACACCTCTTTTGAGATTCTGGATGGGTGGGCTGCCAGACGTCAGATCACTCTTTTTGTGTTTTCCGTAAGTAGTGACATTGCTCAGGTTGCTGAGCCCGGCAAACCGCCGTCCGAGCCGGTTGTGGTGCAGATTAACGGAATGTCACTTGCGTTGAGAAGATCGGCAGCTCATGCCTTGTTGCCT
>JBDTUW010000721.1:0-3028 GCA_040007555.1 Acidobacteriota bacterium
TGAATCTGTTTGTGGGTGTGCTCGTGGTGATGAAGGTGAGTTCTGGATCCGCTCCCGGTCAGAGCCGCCCTCACTCTTCTGACGAAAAGGTTGAGTCCAATCGCAAAGACGATGGCTCCCGATGCGACGCCGAGTATCCGGTAGAGTCGCTCTGGCAGGATGTATTCTGATGCAAACAGCGTGATTATCCCCAGAGCAAAAACCCCGGCAGTGTGGGTCACGGTGACCGTCAATCCCAGAAATGCGGCGTGTTTCATCGTGCCGCGCGAGCCGACAAGGTAAGCGCCCACGACCGTTTTGCCGTGTCCGGGTGACAACGCGTGCAGCCCGCCAAGCCCGAATGCGACCAACAGACCGAGCAATGCTACGCCAATCGAAAGCTGCGGAACTGCGATCAGCTCCGCAAACCGATCGCGCGTCCTCGGCGCTGGCCGGCCATCGCGAAGCTTGAGTCCGCGTGAGCCATCTGGAACCGCTCCACGCGTCGCTGACCAGGAGCCGCCGCGTTCATCGAGCGGGGCCGTCAGTTGGTCTGCGGGATAGACTCTGAGTTCGTCGGTGACGCTGTTTCCAAAGATCGTACTGTCAAAAACCGAAATCCCATCCGATGTGATAACGAGTTCGTACCATCCCGAACGGCCAACGTCGTTTGTATTCTCAAAGCGAAAAACCGACTGCGGACCCCAATTCCCGATGCGGCCCGCCATCTCAAAAACAAGCCGCATGGTCGGCAGTTCCGCCATTCCGGGTTGAAGGCTGATGCTCTTTTGCCGTACTTCGAGGTCCACGCCGCGTCCGTCATTGGTCAGCATCAAGCCCGCGACATACTGTGCCGCGATAGCCTCGAGACGTGCGTCAAGCTCTGCCTGAGATGTCGCTGCGTCCTCATTTCTGTCCGCCGCCTTAAGCTCCTGAAAGGCGGGAATCTCCGCCAGATCGACGACATAATGCAGCTTCACCTCGTCCGCCCCCGGCGTGATTCCGATAAAGTGGTTGATGGTGAAGTTTCCGAGCGGATGCCCGAACACCGTCGCCAGTGCGGCAATCGTTGACAGGACGATGGCTGAAATGGTGATTCTACGAATTCGCATGCAGTTCACCGGGTTCGATCGTCCACCAGCCTACTGCGAAAGGGCCTTTCTTGCCAGAGGCGCTTGTCGCGGATCGAACCGCGGACTGTGGTTCGTTGGTTCGAGGGGAGATCACACAAAGCTAAGGCAATCGAATAGAGCAGCTGAAGAAGGAAGAAGATGTGGACGGAGCCAGCGTTAGAGCCTTCTCGCGGCTTCGCGAGAGATTGTCCCTTAGGCTTCGGGTGAGCTTCTCCTCAACGAACTGAACCACCGCAGAAATTGCGGAGTTCAGTTGCAACGCACACTGTGAGTGGGAAGGGTATAGCGCTGATGCCGGCAGCGCACTCGATCATTGCGGTATGGTAGTAAAGGCGAGCATCCTGGAGCGATCGAGAGCGAGGAATAACTGCCCCAGGATGCAGCTCACATTGAGCTGCATCCTGGCTGATTAGCTTTGCGACGATGCCAGAGACCGATCGTGCTATCTCACCACAAATCTGCGTAGCGCAGCACGGTCGAAGCTGGAACTCTGTTGACGATACGCGGAGTTGAGTCGTCTCGGATTCTCCACGGTCCGAATTCTCGACGGGAAAGAGGCAGGTTGGCCGCTCGTTGCCTCCTCTTCCGGCGCAAGGGATGCAAGCTTATTGAGCGACAGCGTATATGCACCTGTTGTGTTGACTTTGAACGGTGTAGCGAAGATCAGGTGCTTTCCAGTCTCCGTAATGCGGAAGACCAGCTTCGCGTCCTGGCCGCCACCGGTGTTGTCGTCAAAAGCGATTTCAGGATCAGTGTAGTTCCGATAAAGGAAGAGAAACGAATCGAACGCAGTCGAACGCATGATCACTTCTATGCGGTCACCGATAGTGGCGTTGAACCAATAGCTGTTCAGATAAACACCCGCCGACGTCTGGACGCTCGTCGCCGTGATATTGCCGTTGACGGATTGACCGTAGGTCAGCTGTTGGATGACGTTTTCCTTGAAGGTCAGAGTATAGCTGCCGACTCCCAGCGCGTTAAAGTCAGAAGTCGTCGCGAGGAGAACATATGTTCCGGGCTGCGCGAGCACCGTCAGCAGGAGCGCGTTGTCGTTGACGTCGATGTCTCCATCTCCGATGCCGCCCGTCTGATCGTTAGCCGCCACCAGACTGAGCTGGTTGGCATCGAGTCTGTAGAGCAACAGCAGGGGATCAAAGGCCGCCTCGCCAGGAGCAGCGCCGGTTTTTGGAGATCGGAGGTCGATGGCAACCGAGACGTTCGCCGCGGTCGTCTCAAAGATGTAGGAGTCAAAGAAGTAGACACTATCTCCGGAGGTCTGTATCTGGTCTTCGTAGGTCAACGCTCCGTTGACGACCTGTCCGGGCGTGAGCGGGAACGCCAGAATCGGCGGGATCTGGCCGCCGAGATTTATCGTCACCGGGTTGCTGTCCTGGACGACGTTTCCAATAGTTATCTTAACCCTTAGTGTGGCTAACCCAAGGCCACCCAATTCCCATGGGATACGCACATTGATCTGGTCCAGTCCGGGGAAACAGCATTGCGGACCGGCGTAGTCGACCCGTGCGGGAACACCCAGTATCGTCACCGTCACCTGGCTGGTCTGGACGATACCAAGGCCAGTCACGTAAAGAATAAGAAAATTAGGACTCTGGGCGGTTCCAGGATCAATCGGTTTCGCGCTGCCATCCGGGTTGGAAGTGAACTGGTAGGTAACGGCGTCAAAGGTCGTCTGTGCTGCCAGGACACCCTTTCCGTCGGAGGTGGCGGTAAAAACGCCGGGCTTACTCTGAACGATCGTGACAGGACCGCTAAGCGTTGTTCCATCTGAGTTGGTGACGATCCCGATCGCGGGACCCAGCGGTATGTTCGCCGGAATGATGAGGTTTATCTGATTAGGAGTGACGATCAGAAGCTCCGCGTCCGTGCCATTGAAGGTCACTTTCACGCCCCCGAGT
>JBDTUW010000722.1:0-3021 GCA_040007555.1 Acidobacteriota bacterium
TACTCAAGTCCTGACGACGGACGCCGGTCGACGAGAGGCCTTTGCGCTGTTCCTGCAGACGACGATTCCAGATTTTGCGCCTGTGGGTGAAGTGCCGGCAGCAGCCGCGTCTGATAAACAATTCCTGGTGCAGCCCGGCAGTCTCGTCAGTCCGACACTGCACTATCAGGACTGGGAAGGTAACAACCACAGCGCGCGTGTCAGTGGCGGCTGGTTTGTCGATCGCAAAGGCTCTGAGGCCGAGCGGTTGACGCTCGACATTCAGTACGTGGACTGGGCGGGGAAGGGTTGGACCGCGTCGCGCGTCGGCGGAAATTTCCTGCATACCAGAAACGGCGACACGGCCGCGACGCCTTCCACAAGCAACGAAATAAAGTACCTTGATTGGAGCGATAGCCAGTTGAGAGCGCGGATCAACAATGCCGGTCCAAGTCTTTCTTTCTCGCCGGCGACGGCAAAGCCGGCGGCTGCGTTCGTCATGTCACAATTTCTCGGTTCGTATAGCGACCCCGATGATGCCGTGTCACTGCTTCGGGTTGAGCTGATCAGCCCCAATCCATCCAATGGTGTGACGTTGTCAATTATCCCTTTTGGGGGCCTGGTGTCGGTCCTGCCCTCAGCTTCGTGTGAGGCTACTGACACGAGCTTCTCGTTTCGGGTGACAGACCCCGGCGGTGCAACCGCGACAGCCACGATGGAGGTGACGATCATCCCCAACAAAGCTCCGTTACTCGCCTACCTTCCTCCACCAAGCATTGTCGCCGGGAGTTCCTTCTCTCACTCACCCTTATCGCCGCCACTCGACCCTGATGGGAATTTCGCTCCGTCTCTCGGTGCGCCCACGGTTTCGCCGGAGGGATTCACCGGCAGCGTGACCGTCGATCAAGCGGGCCGATTCCAAATCACGAATGCTTCGCCGCCTGGGATCTATCAAATCCGAGTTACTGTGAGCGACGGTTGCGCGACGATCAACTCCGGGTTCCAGCTCCATGTCACTGACGCCTGCCCTGTGATCACAGCGTTGGTGAGCGGGGGAGGTGAGATTTGCCCGAGCGTATCTCCGACAGTCTCGGTGTCGGTTACGGGTGGCAATGCACCTTACACCGTCAAATTGAGTGATGGGCAGCAAAAGACGAGTCTCACGTCGCCAATCACGTTCGCAGTCAATCCGATTGTCACAACGAACTACACGGCGATGGTGACCGATGTCAACGGATGCGCTGCGTCAGTGGCCGGAAGTGCCAATGTGTCGCCGGACGTTGCCCCAACGTTTACTACAACGACATTGCCGGCGGGCACGACGGGGAGTAACTACGCGCAGGCGATCGGGGTCCAGCCGGCTGGGAACTACGCGTTCTCCTTGACGAAAGGGTCGTTGCCGAGCGGATTCGTGATCAGCCCAACAACCGGAATTATCAGCGGGCTCACGTCGTCACCGGGCACGTCTCAATTCACAGTCAGCGCAAAGCTTGGTGGTGGATGCTCTGCGACGCAGGCCTATACTCTTGTGATCGCCTGTCCCACGCTGACCTTCGGCCCGAGCAGTTTGCCAAATGGGCAGAAGGGAACGCCCTACAATCAGGCGGTCAACGCCACGCCGGTGGTTGGGACGTACACCTACTCTGCCAGCGGAAGCTTGCCTCCGGGCGTGTCGCTTAACCCGAATACGGGGATTCTCAGCGGGACGCCCACGGCCAATGGGACATACAACTTTATGATTCTCGCGACAGGTATGTCGGGTTGCGGTGGGAGCAAATCTTACTCGATAACGATCGCCCCTGCCGCTTGCGCGACGATTAACCTTCCGGAACTACCCGGCGGGAACAAGGGCAAACCCTATGTCGCATATGTGACGCCAACTCCATCCGGGATTTATGGCCATGTTCTGACAGGAACGCTGCCACCGGGGCTGACCTTCTATAGCGCGATCGGATTGATCTACGGATACCCGACGACAACGGGTACGTTCAACTTCACGGTCACAGCGACGAACGCTGACAATTGCGTTGGCAGCAGGGCATACGCTGTGGCGATCGGGCAGTGACAACAGACTGCACTCTGGACGAACGAGCGGCAAGTGAAAAACGAAAGCAATGCCCCGAACGATGACCTCCCGGGCCATCCATTCGGGGCATTGACGCATCTGTGCAGTGGAGAATGAGGCCAGGACAAGTACTTTGCTGTTTGGGAGGTGAGCAGGTGACGGAACAGAAATAGACTCGCGAGCGTTGTGTAATTGATCGTCGCTCACCGGACACATCGCAAGTGACGGACCTGTTGCGTGGCGTAAAGGCAAACGGCCAGGGAGACTGCTATGGATACATTGATCCACGACCTTCGATACGGGATGAGGAGTTTGGTAAGGCAGCCTGCTTTTGCCGCGGTCGCGATCGTCTCGATCGCGCTTGGAATCGGAGTCAATTCTACTATCTTCGCGTTCATCAACTCCTCGTTGCTCCGACCACATCCTTTTCCTGAGCCAGCTCAATTAGTGCGCGTCTGGGACGGCAACTCGATCTCCTATCTCGACTATGCCGCTTATCGCGACGAGACCAGAGCCTTCTCGGGTCTGGCGGCTTATGCTTAACGCTCGATGAGCCTTCTGATCAAAGGTGAACCCGACCTGATCTGGGGCGAGCTCGTCAGCGGGAACTACTTCGAAGTATTGAAGACCAACCCCGCCCTGGGACGCAGCTTCATCGCAGAAGAAGATCGCGCGATCGGAACAACCCGGTCGTCGTACTGAGCGATCAAAGCTGGCGTCGGCGCTTCGATTCAGACCCGGCGATTGTCGGAAAGAGCCTGACGCTTAACCGTCAGCCGTACACCGTCATTGGCGTGATGCCCGAAAAGTTTGTTGGAGCCTCAGTCATCACACCGCCTGATCTCTGGGTACCACTGATGATGGAGCCGATCGTCAACTCCGGTTCCAAGGCTCTGACTTCGCCTGACAATGGTTGGCTCATGATGTTAGGTCGTTTGCGCGCCGATGCCAGCGTTGGCATAGCACACGCGGAGGTG
>JBDTUW010000723.1:0-3010 GCA_040007555.1 Acidobacteriota bacterium
CAACTGCCGATGAGGTGATTCACGTGAACAGTCAACCCGACAGCCGGCTGAATACCGTCGCGATTTTTGGCCTCGTCCTCGGCGCGGTCTTTGGCCTCGCGGGTACGTTGGTATCCGATCCCATTCTGCAGGCGAGTTTTTGGGCGATCGACGCTGTTGGATTGGTCGTGGCTTCCGCATTGCTGACATTGAAGTATTACAAGCGCGAAAGCGACTTCGTTGCGGCGGGGTTTCTCGTGTTTGCGATTGGCGAAGGAATCATCCTCTCAGGAACGGCGGCGGGTCCGATCGCGAGCCTTTCTTCATTCGCGGCCGGGATTGCACTCTGGGCTGCGGGTTTAACTCTGGTCAGTATCCCAAAAGAATTCCCCCTGCTGGTCCGTCTAGCGGGCGTCGTGGGAGCAGTACTCTTTGCCGTGACTGCTGCGAGAATCTTTCTCGGTGAGGCGCTTCCGGCGACAGCAACGCCCCTGCCGTTCTTCGCTTATCCCTTCCTGGTGGCCACTATCATTGGCTGGATCTGGACGCTCCTCTCTGAGTTGCGGTCGAGGTAAGTCAGTCGTTCGACACGAGCGGTTGCAAGAGGGTCCACTCAAACGGTCTTGCGGTTCAGCTCGCGCCAGAACATTATTGGGGAAGACAATTGGAAGATCGTCATTTCTGTATTCCCCGTGGCTTCAACGCGAGACGATGAGCATAGCCAGTCCATTCACAGAGTTGGAGATCAACGTTCAGGTCCGGGCTGCGGCTCAGGAGCTGATCACAGCTTCCCTGAAAGGCGACGTCGAGAAGGTAATAGCGATGTATCGCAGCGATGCTCCATTCCTGGAACAGGGGCGACTGACAGACCGGTTTTCGGATCTCGCGACTTCGATCCGTGAGTTCTTTGCGACTCATCGAGTTACCGAAACAACCTTGCACGATGTTCGGGTGATCGCAGTCGGACCTTCCGCCGCGGTATTGACTGCACGTTACTCCTTCTCTGCGACCTCAAATAACGGCATGAATATGGCCAACGTCGGTGCCTGGTCAGCCGTCTTTGTCCACGATGGGGTCGATTGGCGGATCATCGCCCCACACCAGTCTGTGTCCAGCCCTCTGGCACACAAAGGCTGACCTCGCCGCGGTGAACCAGGGAGATTTAACGCGGAGGCACGGAGGAGCACGAGACGCGACAGATGGATACGCCATCTGCGGCACCTCCTGAGTCTGCCCTTCTGTATTAACTCTGAGCCATCGAAAACAAGGGGATGAGCAAAATGACAAGAAGAGATGCTTTCGTAGCGTTTGTGACCATGCTCCTGACACTGAGCTCAATCACGATCGTCAGGTCACAGCCCACAGTCATGGGTTCGTCCATCTTTGACTGGAACACGATCGAAGTGAAGTCATCAAAGGTGGGCTCCGGTCGGAAGTTCTTCCAGGCGCCGACAGCGACGCTCGATGAGCTCGAGTGCCATGTGACGACACTCAATCCCGGAGAGACTCCGCATCCTCCACACCAGCATCCCGATGAAGAGGTGATAATAATCAAGGAGGGAACGGTGGAGTCGCTCAACAATGGCCAACTCAAACGCGTCGGGCCGGGCTCGGTCATCTTTCAAGGCGCCAACCAGATGCATAGCATCCGCAATGTGGGACAGACGCCCGCGACCTACCATGTCATCAAATGGAATTCGCCGGGAATGCTCAAGGACAGAAAACGATAGCGGCCACCATTAATAGAGCATAGGCGATGCAACGAAGGCGGGGGGGCGATGGAAGGCCAAGAACTGGAGCTGGTATACGCGTTCGAGACCCATTCGGTCGACGAAATTCGAGCTCTTCTTGATTCAGGGGTGGATCCAGTAGCATTGATCGACGGAAAGGCGCCACTCAATTGGTTGACAGAGATGTATTCGCGATCGGACCAATTTCCCGCCTGCGTGCAATTGATGCTGGATCGCGGGGCGGTGCCGGATGATCCTGCAGTGGTGCCGATCCTTCTTGATGACGCGGTGGCAGTCATTGCCTCGGTCGGGGCGCGACGGGATCTGCTCACGCACCGAATGGACATGATGTCCTGCTTCACTCCCTTGATTGGCGCCTCTCTTCTACATGTGGCAGCCGAGTACGGAAACTTCGAGGCCGCACGAACGCTGATTGAGCTGGGTGCCGATGTCAACGCTGTGGCAGCGGTCGATGAGAATGGTCTCAATGGTCAGACGCCGCTTTTTCATACCGTCAATTCAAGCTGGAATCGCTCGGTAAGGATTATGCGTTTGCTTCTCGATGCGGGAGCAAAAGTAGATGTGCGCCTTGAGGGAATAACCTGGGGCAAAGGATTCGATTGGGAAACAACGCTTTTCGACGTGACGCCAGTCTCGTACGCGCAATTTGGGCTTCTGCCGCAGGTGCACCGCCGGGAGCGCGACATCTACGACAACATAGCGAGCCTGCTTGAGGCCGCGGGGCGGCCAGTTCCGCCGCTCGAGAATATTCCAAACAAGTACCTGGAACCGAAGGCGAAGTCATAGGCGACCAGGAATCTCTCACGGAGGTGGATGGTGAGACGAGTTCGCTATTCGGTAGCCATGAGCCTGGATGGATATATCGCAGGTCCGAATGGAGAAAATGATTGGATCATCATGGACCCCGACATCGACTTCGGCGCTATGTTCAATCAGTTTGATACGGTCCTGATGGGGCGCAAGACTTATGAAGCAGTGAAGGGACAGGGTGGCGGCGGCGGCATGCCGGGCATGGTTGCCTATGTTTTCTCGAACAAGCTCAAAGCGGGGCAAGCCCGGGGAGTAACCATCACCGCCGACGCGGCAGGCACTATCGCGCAGTTAAAGGATGCACCCGGGAAAGATATCTGGCTCTTCGGCGGCGGCGGGTTGTTTGGCAGTCTTCTGGAGCTGGGACTCGTCGATTCGGTGGAGGTGGCGATCATTCCGGTGCTGCTCGGAGCAGGATTACCTTTGCTTCATGGCCCTGCGAAGCTAGCACGGTTGAAGCTGGCAAAACA
>JBDTUW010000724.1:0-3004 GCA_040007555.1 Acidobacteriota bacterium
CCTCCCTCGAGTACGTGCCGAGTACGCCAACGCTGTTCAATTCGGGGACCCAGCACGAACAGCTGTCATCCTGTTTCCTTCTCGACTCGCCAGGCGACAGTCTGGACGCGATCTATCGTAAGTACACCGACGTTGCCATGCTCTCCAAGTTCTCGGGCGGCATTGGAATCGCCTATCATCGAGTCCGAGCGCAGGGCTCGCTGATCAAGGGTACCAACGGTAGATCAAATGGAATTCTCCCCTGGCTCAAGACACTCGATGCATCGGTCGCGGCGGTAAATCAAGGCGGCAAGCGAAAGGGCGCGTGCTGCGTTTATCTCGAAACCTGGCACGCGGATATCGAGGATTTTCTTCAGATGCGCGACAACACCGGCGATGAGGCTCGCCGGACTCACAATCTGAATCTCGCAAACTGGATTCCGGATCTCTTCATGCGTCGCGTTCAAAGTGACGAGATGTGGTCGCTGTTTGATCCAAAGCGCGTCCCTCACCTGACTGATCTCTATGGCGACGAGTTCGAGGAGGGCTACCGGCGAGCTGAGGAAGAGAAGCTCTATAGCAGACAGCTCAAGGCCCGCGAACTGTACTCGCAGATGATGCGCACGCTGGCGCAGACCGGAAACGGATGGATGACGTTCAAGGATTCCAGCAATCGAAAGTGCAATCAGACTGGCCAATCAAGCACAACGGGCGAGACAGTGCATCTGTCGAACCTCTGCACCGAGATCATCGAAGTCACCTCCGAGCGTGAGACAGCAGTCTGCAATCTCGGGTCGATCAATCTCGCGCGGCACGTGGTCGCTGGCTCGTTCAATTTTGAGCAGTTGCGCCGCACGGTTCAGCTTGCGATCCGGCAGCTTGACCGGGTCATCGACCTCAATTATTACGCCATCGAGAGCGCGAAGGAATCGAATGCGCGCTGGCGTAATGTCGGGCTCGGGATGATGGGGCTGCAGGACGTCTTCTTCCATCTTGGTCTGCCTTTTGACAGCGACGAGGCGAGACAAATATCGAAGAAAATTCAGCAGGAGATATACTTTTCAGCCTTGTCCGCATCCTGTCAACTTGCTCAGGAAAAGGGCGCACACCCGGCATTTGCCGAGACGCGGGCCGCTCAAGGGGTGCTCCAGTTTGAGCTTTGGAATATTACCCCCGAGGACGCCAACCGGTGGGAATCTTTGCGAGGGAACATCCAACGATATGGATTGCGCAATTCGCTGCTGATCGCCATTGCTCCCACCGCGACAATCGCGTCCATTGCCGGCTGCTATGAGTGCATCGAGCCCCAGGTGTCCAATCTCTTCAAGCGTGAAACGATGTCGGGTGATTTCCTGCAGGTCAACCGCTATCTCGTCGAAGAGCTGAAGCAGCTAAAGCTGTGGAACGAAGACACCCGATCTCAAATCAAGGTGGCTGAAGGCTCGATTCAGGGGATAGATGAAGTGCCTGAAGCGGTGAAGGCAGTCTATCGCACCGTCTGGGAAATCCCGATGAGGTCACTGATAGATATGGCGGCCGATCGCGGCGCATTCATCGACCAAAGTCAGTCGCTTAACCTCTTTGTCGAGAGCCCAAACATCGGGAAACTTTCATCGATGTATATGCATGCCTGGCAGCGGGGCCTTAAAACTACCTACTACCTCAGATCGCGTCCCGCCACGAAGATCGCGAAGGCCACAGTGTCGGTCGCCGAAGTCACGAGCGGCTACGCCGAAGCGCGTGATTCTGCGGCTCTCGCCTGCTCGCTCGAAAATCCCGAGAGTTGCGAGTCCTGCCAGTAGCCTTGGCATTGCCCTGCTGGCTTGTCGCTTCGCGTCGAAATGCAAGGAGTCCTGATGTTGCTCGATCCCGGTCTGGAGTTGACGCTGCGCCCGATGAAGTACCCGGTCTTCTATGAAATGTACCGGAACAGCATCAAGAACACGTGGACGGTGGAGGAGGTGGACTTTTCCGACGATGTCACTGATCTGCGCAGACGGATGACAGCGGCTGAGAGTCATCTCATCAATCGCCTGGTCGCGTTCTTCGCGACCGGTGATTCGATCGTTGCCAATAACCTCGTTCTCAATCTCTACAAGCACATAAACTCCCCGGAGGCGCGAATGTACCTTTCGCGCCAGCTCTACGAGGAAGCATTGCACGTTCAGTTCTATCTGACGCTGCTCGATACGTATATTCCGGATATGAGAGAGCGGGAGAAGGCATTTTCGGCAATCGATAACATTCCGTCGATCCGGACCAAGGCGCGCTTCTGCATAAAGTGGATGGATTCCATCAATGGTGTCGACCGCCTGGATTCGCGGGAGGATAGACAGCGATTTCTCCTGAATCTCATCTGTTTTGCTGCCTGTATTGAGGGACTCTTTTTCTTTGCCGCGTTTGCCTATGTCTATTTTCTGCGATCGCGCGGACTACTTCACGGATTGGCAGCGGGAACGAACTGGGTATTTCGCGATGAAAGTGCACACATGGCGTTTGCATTTGAGATCGTCAATACGATTCGAGCCGAAGAGCCGGACCTTTTCGACGAGGACATGGCCACCCGAATCAGAGAAATGATCGACGAGGCAGTCGAATGTGAAACGCAGTTTGCCGAAGATTTGCTGAGCGGCGGGGTCGCGGGACTCTCGGTCGCGGACATGCGTCGCTACCTCGAATTCATTGCCGATCAACGCCTCTCGATGCTCGGGCTGACGCCGCGATTCAGAACGAAGAATCCATTCAGTTTCATGGCGCTGCAGGATGTCCAGGAGCTCGCCAACTTTTTTGAGCGCAGAGTCTCGGCCTATCAAATGGGCGTCGAAGGCGACGTCGTCTTTGATGAGGCGTTCTGATCTGCTGTAAGCATGCGGCTAAACCGTCACGTAAGCGCGCTCTGTCCGAGATATGCCCGAGTAGTGCCCGAGGTATTTGCCCGGAAGTTGCCCCTATTTGCTCGATCGAGATGCTCAGCGCTGATCCGATAAAGTCCTACCCGGAGCGAATCATTTGCCTCACTCAGGAA
>JBDTUW010000725.1:0-2998 GCA_040007555.1 Acidobacteriota bacterium
TGGCAGTTGCGCCACGAGTGCCGGGGAGAGAATAGGTTGCGGTAAGGGCGAGCGTGGCCACGTGCTTCGTCAGTGGTGGGAAGTGAGGGTGGGATGCGACGGATCATCAAAAAAGGGATGGGGAGTTTGGACCGGGCACGGCTTACGGCCGCAACCGAAAGCACATCAGGCCACCTCAGCTAATAAGCTCAGGCCTTGGCCGGGCCGTGCCGGTCCTGCCCCCACCAGCATCGAACGCTCGTTCGATGCTGGCAGACCCTTTCGGTCATTCCCATTTTCGAATGACCGCGAATCCCGCCTTACCTTGAGAGTCGCGAGCAATCTGAAAGACTGAGGACGCCGAAACGACGATTCGATTCATGCGAGCCGTCACTGTATATAGTTGGGAAAACTATCCGGGAAACATGCAGGTGAGGTAGCAGACACATACTTAACGCAGAGATGACGGAGCAGCGAAGACGCAAAAGTCAGGAACTCACCTCCGCGCTCCTGCGTTATTCCTACTCCACGGTCACAGATTTCGCGAGATTGCGTGGCTGGTCAACGTCGCAACCTCGGCGCACCGCAATGTGGTACGCCAACAATTGAAGTGGCACGACTGCAAGCACCGGTGAGAGCAGCTCGCTTGTCGACGGAATCTCGATGACGCTGTCAACCATCCCGCGCGTCTCGCGGTCACCTTCGGTGACGATCGCGATCACTCTCCCATCACGCGCCTTCACCTCCTGAATATTCGAAAGCGTCTTCTCATACCGTAATCGCGACGACGCAGACTCCGGATCAAGCGTATTGATAACCACGACCGGAAGCTTTTCGTCAATCAATGCATTCGGCCCGTGCTTCATCTCACCCGCGGCGTAGCCCTCGGCGTGGATATAGGATATCTCCTTAAGCTTGAGCGCTCCTTCAAGCGCGATCGGAAAGTTGATCCCACGACCGAGATAAAGAAAATCCGATGACTTGGAGAACTCCTTCGCCAACTCCTCATAGGGTCCCGCTGCTTCGAGGAGCGCCTCCATACGGACTGGCAACTCCGATAGCCGGCGCGTGTGACGCCGCAAATCTTCGGCGTCAAGCTGACCGCGCTCCTGGGCGAGATAAAGCGCAAGCAGATAGGTGGCAACAAGCTGAGAGGTGAAAGCTTTCGTTGAGGCGACACCGATCTCGGGTCCGGCGTGCGTATAAATCGTTCCATCGGCCTCGCGCGTCGCCATCGATCCGGGAACATTGCAGATCGCCAGGGTGCGGCATCCGTGCTTCTTTGCTTCGCGCATCGCCGCCAGCGTGTCCGCCGTCTCACCTGACTGCGAGATCACCGTCATCACGGTGCTCGGAGACAGGATCGGATTGCGATAACGAAACTCTGATGCGTAATCCACTTCTACCGGAACGCGCGCGAGTTCCTCGATCAGATACTTGGCGACCAGTCCCGCGTGCCATGCGGTTCCACACGCCGCTATCTTGATATCCGTGTAAGCCCTGAACTCCTCTGGCGGTATCCCGACTTCATCAAGAAACACATGGCCGGTGTCGAGCGAAATGCGGCCCTGAGTCGTGTCGCGAACGGCGCGCGGCTGCTCGAAAATCTCCTTCAGCATGAAGTGCTTGTAGCCGCCCTTTTCCGCCTGTATCGGGTCCCACATGATCCGCTCGAGAACGGGGGCGTGCCTCTCACCCTGGGCATTGATGATACTCAACCCGTCGCGTGTCAGGACCGCCATCTCTCCTTCACCGAGAAAGTACATCTCACGAGTATGCGGCAGGATTGCGGGTATATCCGATGCGACAAAGAACTCGTTCTCGCCAGCTCCGATGACGATCGGTGGACCCAGCCGTGCAGCGACGATCTGATCCGGCTCGTCAGCCGACAGCGCGGCAAGTGCGTAGATACCGCGCACTTCCTTGAGCGCCCATTGAAGCGCGGCCGGAAGTCCGGCCCCCCGCTTCATCTCCCGTTCCAGAAGATGCGCGATCACCTCAGTATCGGTTTCGGTGAGGAAATTGTGACCTTCAGCCTGAAGCTGGCGTTTGAGTGGCAGGTAGTTCTCGATGATGCCATTGTGAACGACGACGATCCGCCCGGTGCAGTCTCGATGCGGGTGCGCGTTCTCTTCGGTCGGACGTCCGTGAGTTGCCCATCTCGTATGTCCGACGCCGTAATCGCCTTCGATGGGATGCTGCCGGAGTACTTCCTCGAGATTCCTTAGCTTGCCGCTGGCGCGTTGCACATGCATCCGGCCCTCAGCGTCGACGACCGCGATGCCGGCAGAGTCATACCCTCGATACTCGAGTTTGCGAAGACCCTCGATGATCACCGGCACCGCCTGGTGACCGCCGACATAGCCCACAATCCCACACATCGTGCTACTCCGTTCTCTTCGCGAGGTGCTTCAATACCTTCGCCGGAACGCCCGCGACGAGAGTGTCGGGCGGGACGTCCTTCGTGATCACGGAGCCTGCCCCGGATACTGAACCGTGTCCAACGCGGACTGGCGCGACGAGCATTGTGTCAGAGCCAATCTTAACGTCGTCCTCGATAAAGGTGGGATTCTTGTTCTTGCCGTCGTAGTTACAAGTCACCGTACCGGCGCCAATATTGACGCGGTCCCCGAGTGTCGCATCACCGAGGTAGGTCAGGTGCATCGACTTTGTGCTGTGACCGAGCCGCGACTTCTTAACCTCTACAAAATTGCCGATGACGGCCTGTTGCAGAAGCTCGGTGCTCATGCGCAGGTGCGCGAACGGGCCGACCGAGTTGTGACCCGTGAGCTTACTGTCGACGATCACGCAGCCATTGAGAACGCGACAGTAATCGCCAATGTCGGCATTGATCAAATGAGTCCACGAGTGAATCTCGGTGTTGCTGCCGATGCGCGTAGTTCGATGGACCACGCGGGGAGCGTCATCGATCGACGTGAACAATGCCCGGCCCCTACGGATCGGCATCGTCGCCGGCGTGACCCTGGCTCTCTGCATGGTGTTCGCGGCACTGTTCGGT
>JBDTUW010000726.1:0-2996 GCA_040007555.1 Acidobacteriota bacterium
GGTTGATTCTCGGACATGTTCTCCTCTTAAAGACGATAGTGAATTGACGTAACCAAGTATCATAGCATCGCAATGCAGCGCTTTGAAGGCGTCGGGAATGCAATGCGGACAGGTGGGGCTTCAGTTAAGGAAAGACTCAAGCGAAGGTCGCGAACGCCTTTCCTATTCTTCTTCGCGTCGTTCGCGAAGTTCGCGTAAGGTCTTCCCTGGCGTGAGGACCTATCCTTTCGCGTGCCCTACTAAGCTGGTGCTGGTCGTTGCTGCTTGCAAACTCAAGGTTAGTGACGGAAAATCTGCTGTTAAGATCTTGAAAGAAAACCAGTTGATTGTCAGGTCAGGGCTTTTCCTGGGCATTTGCTCGCCACCAGCATGCAGACCGTCTCGCATTACCGCATTCTGAAGAAGCTCGGGGAAGGCGGAATGGGTTCCGTCTATCTCGCGCATGATGAACTCCTCCATCGCAGCGTCGCCATCAAGTTCCCGACGTTGACTGACGGAGCCATCGACCGCGTTCGCTTTCTTCGAGAGGCTCGCCTCGCTTCCGCTCTCAACCATACGAACATTGCGACGATCTACGATTGTGGTGAGACCGATGATCACCAGCCATTTCTTGTCATGGAGCTGGTCACGGGCGAGCCGCTGAGCCGGATCCTTGTGCCCGGACCGCTCCCAATCGACAGAGCCGTCGCAATCATGACTGATGTTTTAGCTGCGCTCGGTGAGGCACATCGACTCGGCATCGTGCACCGCGATGTCAAACCATCCAATGTCATGATTGGCGAGGGGAATCGCGTCAAGGTCCTCGATTTCGGTCTCGCGAAACAGCTGAAGTTCTCAAGCGGTGCCCGTATCGGTGAGACGACCGGTGAGCGTGATGTCGAGGACAGCACCATGACGATTCCCGGCACGATCCTGGGAACGCCTCTCTATATGTCCCCTGAACAGGCGCGCGGAGAATCACTCGATTCGCGCAGCGATCTCTTCTCTGCCGGTGTCGTCCTCTACCAGTGTCTCACCGGGAGGCCGCCATTCATGGGGGTCAGCCTGATGGCAATCGGGGCGCAGATTCTCAATTCCAACCCGACCCCTCCGTCGCGTCTCAACCCGCTTGTGCCGTTCGAACTCGAACGGATTACGCTCAAGTCCCTGGAGAAGGACCCAGCTCGGCGATTTCAAAGCGCCTCCGAGTTGATCGCAAGTCTGCGCGCGCTCGGGGTTGAAGGACCTTCCTTCGAAACGATCCTCCGCGTGCCCGAGGAGCCGCCGACCAGTCCCGATGTAATGCATCACGCATTTGAAACGAACGTCTCGGCGCCAGCGGCGCGCACTGACGAACGGCAGCAAATCGAGACAGCTCGCGGACAAAAGGTCGCGGGACTCTTGAGGAAGTATTGGTGGGCAACGCTGCTTCTCGTGGGAGTTGTCATTGTTCTGATATTTCTCTGGGGCGGGTCGGGACGGACCGTCAAGCCTCCGTCGCCGGCGGCTCTGAGAGCTTACGATGAGGGAACCACCGCTCTTCGCGATGGTGCTTACCTGAAGGCGAACAAAATCCTTACGCTCGCGGTCAATTCCGATCCCGGTTTTGCTCTTGCCCACGCGCGCCTGGCCGAATCCTGGACCGAACTGGACAACATCGACAAGGCGAGTTACGAAATAGCGATGGCCCGCTCACTCGTACCCGACACATCGGTACTGGAACCAACCGAGGCGCGGTATCTACAAGCGATAAACGACACGGTCGTAGGCAATCGCGCTGCCGCAATCGCCCACTATCAGGAAGTTGCCAAACTGGAGCCCGATAAGGCTCATGTCTATCTCGATCTTGCGCGCGCCTATGAGCGGAATCGCCAGACTGAACCTGCAGTGGAGCATTATCAGAAGGCACTCGAGCATGATCCGGGAATCCCGTCCGCTCACCTGAGGCTGGGCGTCCTCACGGCACGTCTTCAACAAGAATCACAGGCGCTCGATCATTTCGATCAGGCAGAGAAGCTCTATCGAACCTTTACAAACCCCGAGGGTGTCACCGAGGTGTTTTACCAACGTGGCCTCATGTACTTCAACCTTGGAAAGATGGCCAACGCGCGAAAGCAGCTGGAGACAGCGCTCGCGGCCGCAAGAGGTGATAGCCCGAGCGACTATCAGGAAATCAGATGTCTGCTGCAATTGAGCAATGTCTCTGGTGAAGAGAACGATTTTACTGAGGCCGAAGCCCTCTCTGCGGAGGCAATCAGCCTCGCCAGGAAGAAAGGCATCGAGTACCTGACAACGC
The DNA here is from genome assembly GCA_040007555.1 of Acidobacteriota bacterium. Taxonomy (GTDB): domain Bacteria; phylum Acidobacteriota; class Blastocatellia; order RBC074; family RBC074; genus JANNRD01. The sequence goes on from JBDTUW010000726.1 coordinate 2,276, forward strand.
TCGGAGTAATCAGCCTCGGAAATATTTACTTCAGCAGAAATCGTGTCGTTGAAGCCGAGAAGTACATTGAAGAGGGCCTCGAGCTGGCGCGTCGGTACAAGACAAAACGCTATGAAGCGCTGGCCCTCTCAACGCTGGGGAGTCTCCGGGTTGACCAGAACCGGGTTGATGAGGGCCTGCAATTGCTCGAACAGGCTCGGGATTTCTTTGAGCGAAGTGGTTACCGCCGACAGGCCCTGGACGCGCGACTCCTCATCGGAAGGACGGAACGCGACAAGGGAGATTATGCGGCAGCGCTGCGGACTTTCGAGGAACAACTTCGAAGCGTGGAGCAGTCCCCGGATCGGGGTTCGATCGCACGAGCGCACGAAGAGATCGGCAAGATTCTACTGCGAACTGAAAAGTATCCCGATGCATTGAATCATTTTGAGAAGAGCCTCGCGATTCACCAGGCGCAGGGGCCGAAGAGTTCCGAATTCTATAGTCTGATAAATACGGCGCGAGCGCTCGGACAATTGGGTTTGGACCAGCGGGCTCGGGAGATGCTCTCGCGCGCAACGCCGATCGCGACAACGGGTGCAATGAAGGCGAATCTTTTGAATCTGGAATCCGAGCTGGCGGTCATTCAGCGCGAATTTGCTGTGGCACAGTCGCATAGCAAGCGAGCGCTGAGTGAAGCTGAGGCGAACGACCCCGGTCTGCTTTTCGAAATCAAGCTCCT
>JBDTUW010000727.1:0-2990 GCA_040007555.1 Acidobacteriota bacterium
CTTCGCGGCCTTCGCGTGAGTCTTCGTGTTCCCCAACCGGAGTGTTTCTGAGGAGATCGGCATGAACGTTCTGGTGACTGGCGGAGCCGGTTACATTGGAAGCGTCGTCGTCGAGCATTTGACGGAACGTGGACATCGTGCCGTCGCTTTCGATAATCTCTCTCGAGGTCACCGGGAGGCGGTGGCTCCTGGCGCCTCACTCGTTGTTGGCGATCTGCGCGACGGAGATGCTCTCGTTGCAGCCATTCGCGAACACGAGATTGAAGCCGTCATCCACATGGCCGCCAGCAGCCTGGTCGGTGAATCCGTCATCGATCCGCATGCCTACTTCAACAACAATGTAGTGGGTGGTATCTCGCTGCTTGATGCGATGCTCACCACTGGTGTCAGGCGGCTCGTGTTTTCCTCTACGTGTGCCGTTTATGGAGAGCCCGCGACCGTTCCGATTACCGAAGATCTGCCGCTGCAGCCCGTCAATGCTTACGGCGAAACAAAACTGATCTTCGAACGCACTCTCAAATGGTACGAGGCTGCGTATGGACTACGCTACATCAGCCTTCGGTATTTCAATGCAGCAGGAGCTACGGAACGTTGTGGTGAGGACCACTCTCCTGAAACGCATATCATCCCGATCGTGCTGGATGTAGCTCGCGGCCGGCGTTCACACGTGGACATCCTTGGCGAGGACTATGCCACGCCCGATGGCACCTGCATCCGCGACTACATCCACGTTTCAGATCTGGCAGAGGCGCATTTAGTCTCGCTACTGGCTCTTGAGAAGGGCAGCCGGATTTTCAATCTCGGGTATGGGGCGGGTTATTCGGTGCAGGAGGTTGTCGAGATGGCGCGACAAGTGACCGGACGACAAATCCTGACTGAGGGTGCCCCACGACGACCCGGTGACCCGCCGATTCTGATTGCCAGCGCTGACCGGGCGATGAGCGAATTGGGTTGGCAACCGCGTCACAGCGAGCTGGACGTCATTATTCAATCAGCGTGGCGTTGGCACGAGGAACACCCGGAAGGCTACGGTCCTGCCTAGGACCAGCTCAGATTCGTCTTTCGCTGAGACGACTGCGCGCTCAAAGTTGCTATGCGAGTCATTGCTGGAAGTCTCAAGGGGCGACGACTTCGGACGCTCGAGGGCCTCAAGGTTCGTCCGACATCGGATCGGCTTCGCGAAACGCTTTTCAACGTGTTATCGCCGCGGATCGAGGAGGCTCGGTTCTTGGATCTTTGCGCAGGATCGGGAGCAGTCGGGATCGAAGCAGTCTCACGGGGCGCGCGCGAAGTAGTATTTGTCGAGTCATCCCGCCGAGCCGCCAGCCTGATCGATGAGAATCTGGCGCATTGCGGCATCACAGACGGAGTGCGTCTGGTCTACCGCGACGTCATTGCCGGCATTCGCTTCCTGATCTCAAAGGATATGCGCTTTGACGTGATCTATTTCGATCCACCATATGAGTCGCGACTCTACTCGCCGGTACTTAATCTGATTTCGAGTAGCAGGACCCTGGCGGAGGATGGAGTCGTCGTGGCGGAGCACCGTGGCAGTCCGCTTGAAGCAAATTATGGCGATCTTCGTCCCTATCGCGAGATCGCGCAGGGAGATTCGCGCCTGACGTTTTATTCTTATGAGTCGGTCCGGGAAGACGCTTCGGTCGAGACACCCGACCCCCAATTCCTGCCCCCTGAACCTGACTGAGCTAGCCTCGCAAGGCTGGCTCGTGCTACCATCGCCGATCGTTCGACCCTTGTGTTAGCGCAGCAGAACGTTCCTTAAAGGAGAACGCGTCGTGATTCGTCGCGCGATCTATCCTGGCACTTTCGATCCGGTGACTAACGGTCATCTCGACATCATTGAGCGGGCGTGCAAGCTCTTTGATGAGGTGATCGTTTCGATCCTCGTCAATCCTGGCAAGACGCCTATGTTTTCGCTCGAGGAGCGTGTCAGCATGCTGACAGAGGTCCTCAACGCGCGATTCCATCAGGTGAGAGTTGATACGTTCGAAGGACTTCTGGTGGACTACGCGCTGCGTCAGGGTGCGCAGGCGGTGGTTCGCGGGATTCGGGCGGTTTCGGACTACGAGTATGAGCTGCAGATGGCGCTCATGAACCGGCGGTTGAAGCCCCAGGTCGAAACGGTGTTTCTCATGTCGGCGCAGGAGAATTCTTATCTTAGTTCCCGTTTGGTCAAGGAGGTATTCAGCCTTGGCGGTACGATCACAGGCCTGGTTCCGGAGCTGGTAGTCGAACGCATGCGAGCGAAACTAAGCCGAGGCACGGCCTGATTTTTTCTTTGTTCAAGGAGTACGGATGAGCAGTCAAGGATTTGTAGCGTCCGCGCGGGCGCGGGCGACGAAGCTATCATCGGTGGCGGCGATTGTCGCCGCGGCAGAGAAGTTGCGTAATGAGGGAGTGGACGTCATCGACCTCGGTGCGGGCGAGCCGGATTTCCCGACACCAGACAACATCAAGGCGGCCGCGAAACTTGCGCTTGACGAGAACTTTACCCGCTACACTGCGGCGAGCGGTGTTCAACCGCTGAAACAGGCGATATGTGATCGAGTCAACACCGATTTTGGCTCGAAATATGAGCCGGCTCAGTGCACCGTCACGGTTGGCGGCAAGCACGCGGTCTTCAATGCGATCATGGCGTTGATAGATCCGGGCGATGAGGTCCTGGTCGAGCGCCCGTGCTGGGTGTCGTTCCCCGAGATCATCAATTTCGCTGAGGGGAAGATGGTCTCGATCGAGACTGAAGCCACCGATTTTCATCTAACGGCGGAGGCAGTTCGAAAGGTGATCACGCCGCGATCAAAGTTGCTGATCATCAACTCGCCTTCGAATCCGACCGGGCGCGCCATCAGTGCCGACGAGTTCGAGAAAATCGTCGAAGTGGCGGTCGACAATGGTCTCTGGGTGATGTCGGACGAGTGCTACGTGCAGTTCGTTTATCCACCGGGAAAGCCCTCCTCGGCAGCGACTCT
>JBDTUW010000728.1:0-2988 GCA_040007555.1 Acidobacteriota bacterium
AACTGCATGTTACAATTCGCCCCGTGAATAGCCCTTATCAGCAGCTGGTCCGTGAGGTCGATCAGGTGACAATCGAGTTGAGCAACCTTTACCAGGATCACCTTCAGTGTCGCGCCGGTTGCAGTAGCTGTTGTCACCATCACCTTTCAGTTTTCGAAGTCGAAGCGAAGGCAGTCAGCGCCGCGATTAACGCTTTGCCCCTGGAAGTTCAAACCGCCGTGGAAGAACAGGCAGCTGCCGTGCTCGAACTTGAAGGGCAGGGGTCTCCCGTCAGCTGTCCTCTCCTCATCGACGATCGCTGCTCAATCTATGAGAACCGACCGATCATCTGCCGAACTCAGGGGCTGCCAATACTGTTAACCGACGATGATGGCGTCGACGAGGTAGACTGGTGCCCGCTCAACTTCACCTCCGAAGCCGCAGAGGACGATCTCGACGAGGCTCACCTCTTGAGGCTCGATCCGCTCAACCTTAAGCTCGCAGTGGTCAACCTGAATGATTCGCGCGAATCCGGATTGCCCGACGAGGTGATTGGTGCTCGTAAAACAATGGCCGAAATCATACTCTCACGCAGGTAGGCTGCGGCTCCCTCATCGCACCCGCTGGTCCGACCGGCTCACGTAAACAGCAAAAAAGGAGTTGTCTCTTGCAAAGCATCGGCAGGCTCGCCTTCTCTGGACTGTTCGTCATCCTGTTGGTGACGAGTGGCGGCGCCCTTTCACAGACGACACCGGTTGAAGCAGCGCGTCGCTTCCGCCAGACGCACGAGAGGGAGATCGTCAACGAGTTGCGCGAACTGCTTGCCATTCCAAATGTCGCCTCGGACATGGTCAATATCCGGCTCAATGCCGCACAGATTCGATCACTTCTTGAGCGAAGAGGTGTGACTACCCGCCTGCTGGAGGCGAGCAACGCCCCGCCAGTTGTTTTTGGTGACCTAAAGACGCCGGGCGCGCAACGCACGATGACCTTCTATGCGCACTACGACGGGCAGCCAGTTGAGCCAGCAAAATGGGTCGGCGGTAGTCCCTTCAAACCTGTTCTTCGCACTGGTGAGCCCGACGGCACCGGTCGGGAGATCGCCTGGCCTGGAGCCGGCGTCGCATTCGATCCGGAGTGGCGCATCTTCAGCCGTTCGGCATCCGATGACAAGGCCCCGATCATCGCGATTCTCGCAGCTCTGGACAGTCTGAAAGCGGCTGGCATCAACCCAGGCTGGAATATCAAGTTTTTCTTCGAAGGGGAAGAAGAGGCGGGTTCTCCGCACCTTGAGGAGATCGTCAACCGTCATGGTGACCTCCTTGCCAGCGACCTGTGGCTGATCTGTGATGGGCCCGTTGAGCAGAACCGTCGACAACAGGTTTTCTTCGGCGTCCGCGGAGTGACGTCGCTCGAGCTGACGGTCTATGGCCCGCGGCGCGAGCTGCACAGCGGCCACTACGGCAACTGGGCCCCAAACCCGGCCATGATGCTGGCGCGATTGCTGGCTTCGATGAAGGACGACGACGGGGGCGTCCTGATCGATGGCTACTATGATGGCATCGAGCCTCTGGGTGAGACGGAGAAGCGCGCACTCGACGAGGCATCGGACATTGATGCTCAGCTGAAGGAGGAGATTGGCATTGCGCGCACTGAGGGCAACGGCAGAAAATTAATCGAAATGCTGACTCTGCCATCGCTCAACATCCGAGGTATGGAAAGCGCGTCCGTTGGAGAAACGGCGCGCAACGTAATCCCTTCGACCGCAAGAGCGGCAATTGACATTCGTCTCGTCAAAGGAATCGATTACCGGGTTGAGTTTCAACGCCTCATCAGTCACATCAGGAAGCAGGGTTATCATGTGGTTGATCAGGAGCCGGATATGGCGACACGCCTTCAGCACGCGAGGGTGGTCAAGGTAGTCTGGAACAAGGGCTACAACGCGGCGCGGACGTCGATGGATCTGGAAATTTCGCGGCAGGTGATCGGCGCGGTTGAGAGCGCCCGTGGACGGGTTACCAGGATGCCGACTCTCGGCGGGAGCGTACCGCTCTATGTCTTCACCGACATCCTGAAGACGCCGACGATTGGCATCCCGATCGCCAATCACGATAACAATCAGCACAGCTCGAATGAGAACCTGCGCCTCCAGAACCTTTGGGACGCAATTGAAGTGATGGCTGCGCTCATCACGATGCGGTAACAGCTTCCAAAAAAACAGATCTTTCGCCACCGCTCGGTCGTATATTTGAGCTGGAGGGATGGAAATGAATAAACCAGGTACGGCTGCGGTATTGAGTGTGATTGTGCCCGGAGTAGGCCAGATTTATAACGGCACCATCTGGCGAGGCATCTTCTGGTTGATCGTCACTCCGGGCTTCTGGATCGGGAGCGGTGGAATGCTCGGCTGGGTCTGCCATCTCATCGCCGCCTACACCGCCTACAACTATGCCAGGGCCCATCCATATTGACCATCCATATTGATATCCACATGTATATCTGGGCCGCACCTGTCCGCTTGAAGATCAGGATTGGGATCCCGCGATCGGAGCGTGACCAGGAACTCGGCAACGCCTCTTGCAAGCTTCAGATTTCAACACATATACTTTCAGTCGATGCGGGTGATGGCCATTGATTACGGGACGCGCGCGACCGGTGTCGCCATTTCGGATGAGCTGCGATTCACCGCGAGGCCGTTGACAACCTTGCGCGCAGGAGGCGGACAGAATCAATCGGTGATTGAACGAATCGCCGCGCTGGTGCTCGAGTACGAAGTTGGAACGGTAATTGTGGGACTACCTTTAAGACTCGATGGCACACGCGGTGACTCAGCCATTCTGGTCGAGAAATTCTCACAAAGCCTCCAAAGCCTCCTGACCGTCCCGGTCCTGCTAAGGGATGAACGGCTGACATCTCGCGCTGCGGATGAACGGCTTCGAGATGAGGGGGCGAATTCAAAGCGCAGGCGGGCCGATTGACACCCGCTTGCAAGGAGGCGCGCGACGATGG
>JBDTUW010000729.1:0-2982 GCA_040007555.1 Acidobacteriota bacterium
CATCCGGCGATCGCCCCATCAGTCGCAAGACCTCGCGCGCTCGTTCGCTGGAAAAGACATTCAGGAATGGAGACTGCTCGAGTTGTACCGCAACTGCCTGCTTGAGGGTGTCGTCAAAAACGGCATCGCCGGTCGTGTTTACGAAGTCCGCCACAAGAATTGTGTCCTTGTCGGTCAGCACCGGACGGCGAGTGAAGTAAACGAGTAATAGAGCAGCGGCGACTATCATGATTCCTGCCACTGCGATACCCATTTTGACCTTCTGCTGTCTGATCCTGCTGCGTACCGATCCCGAACTGGAAGCGGCTGGAGGGCCTGAGCCTTCGGGTGGTGTAGCAGTTACAACCCGAACAGTTTCGTAGCTGACGCGATGGCTGCCTGGCTGCTGCGAGTCTTCCCGCTCAGTCTCGAGTTGACGTTTGAGCTTCTTGAGATTGAGTTCCAGATCTGTCGCCGTCAGATAGCGATGCTCACGATCCTTCTGAAGTGCCTTTGTGAGCATCCCTCTCAGAGATTCCGGCACTTCAGCTTCCTCGCCTGAAAGCGGTGGCGGCTCCAGATGGAGGATCGCGGCGATTACCTCGACAGACGTCTTACCCTCGTATGGCCTCCGGCCCGCGAGCATTTCGTAAAGCATGACGCCGAGGCTGAAGATGTCCGAGCGCGCATCGACTCTCAAACCGCGTGCCTGCTCGGGTGACATGTACCAAGGTGTGCCAAAGACCCGTCCGGGTTCAGTGTTCACGTGGGCCATTGTGGACGCTGAAACATCCACGGCGTTCGAAGATGCCTCAATTAGCTTGGCAAGTCCGAAGTCGAGCACTTTGACGAGGCCATCGCTGCGGAGCATGACATTCTCTGGTTTGATGTCACGGTGCACGATTCCGGTCTTGTGGGCTTCTGCCAACGCTGAGGCGACCTGGGCAGCGATATCGATTGCGTCGTGCAGTTTCATCCCGTCACCGGACAGGCGTTGCCGTAGAGTCAGCCCTTCGATGAACTCAGTTACGATGTAGCAGGTGCCCTCCACCTGCCCGATCTCGTGGATTGTGATGATATTGGGATGGTTGAGCGCCGAAACGGCCTGTGCCTCCTGATTGAAGCGACGCAGCCGCTCGGGATCGTCAGTAAGGTGAGACGGCAGGACTTTGAGCGCCACTTTGCGTCTCAGGCGCGTGTCTTGCGCGAGATAGACCTCCCCCATGCCACCCTTGCCGAGCAGGGCAAGAATCTCAAATGGGCCAACATGATCGTGCGGGGTCAGCGACACGTGTACTGGTCCTTTGCTGCCTTCGACTTGTATCTGCTGGACCGACTCAAGGCTCTCCTGCGCAAGGTCGCTGCGCGCGCTCTCCTGATCGAGAGTTGGGGCGCTGGGCTAAGTCCGATCGTAGGCGCGGAGAAAATCGTCGCGGGAGATACCAGCTTGCGTCAGGATTGTTCTGAGAGTCGACGATTTGAGGTGCGGGTGGTTCGGCATTGTCAATTGGGTGCGTGAGCCATCCGCATTCTCGCGCACCATCGCGATGTGGTTACCTTCGCGCACTATGTGAAAGCCCAAACTCTCCAGCGAACGCTTCACTCGCGCGACCGGCGCGTCCACCGGAAACTTAATCATCACACTGCGACCCGTGCTTCAGTCACGAATACGCGCAAAAGCGGCTGATCCATTTCGAGTTCCGTGGCGCCGAAAGTCTCCACGTGAAACTTGACTGCGGATGTGACGTCCGCGACCGCCTCGTCCAGTGTGTCTCCCTGGCCGACGATCACTCCACGTAGTCCGACTGGATATGCCACAAATCCATCTGCGTGTTCCTCAACGATGATCTTTAGGTCGCTTGTCATGACTGCCTCCAGACCCGAACATAGCACAGGCCGTAGCCCACACCAAGGTTTGCCTTATCGCTCAAACGCGCAGCTCGTGAACCCAGCCGTCTCCGAAGTCGTACTCGTAGGTCGCACGCGCCCCGACCTGATCGAAATAGTCTGCGACTCGCACCTCCGATGCTTACCTGCGCGCCGTGCGACCAGCCGCCTTGGTGCCGCAACCCCACCGCCCTGCGCGTCCGACCAATGCCGCTTGCCAACGACAAAGGTGGTGGGACCACGTTGTCCGCCTAACGGTTTGCGTCAGTGGGCGCGCGGCGCATGACACTGGTGGAACCCTTAAGAAACTCGCTCGCCGCGCTCCACTAGACGCAATTGTTAGCCCGCCCGCTGTTTCGCGTCCTGTCGGCGTTGCACCATGTAGGAACGCAGCACGGCATTGATCCGAGACTGATAGCGCGGTCCTTGGGACTTGAACCAGTCGAGTACGTCCGAATCGACTCTCAGGGAGATTGGCTGCTTCGCCACAGGCTCGACAACCGACGCGGTGGCCCAGAAATCCGATGGCAGATCTGCCAATTCCCGAGGTGACGTGGCCTGAATCTGCCGTTCGCTCATCCGTCTGAGTCGAGGCAAGTCGGCCCGACCACGTACCGGACGGCTACTTCGTGGCGATCGCGGTTTTGTAGACTTCACGCTCATGGCGATGACTCACACGAGCCGAGATGATGCGTCGAACGACCTCCCCGCCGGTCTCGGCACGGTCCGTGTACACCACCGTGAGCGCAATGTCCTCGGCCACCCCGATCGCGATGACCCGGCGCTCACCATAGTCGCGGCGAGTGTCCTCTCGTTCCAGCGTGCGCCCGTCGAAGATCTGTGCCGCAAATTCGAAGTCGAACCCGCGCTCTGCCAGATTGCGTTCGCTCTTCCGAGCATCCCAGTCGAAGGGCACGGGACGAGTATACGCCTGTATATACGTACTGACAAGTTCTCGCTCGGGCTAACGCCCGGCATCAGCGGCGGCGGAACGCCGTCCGCTGCATGCCGTTGTTAGGCGACCAACAACGTGTCGGCGTCGCCGATCGTCATGCCTGATTGTACGCTCTCTCGAGTGCTGCGACGTCGAGCTTCACCATCGTCATCATGGCTTCC
>JBDTUW010000730.1:0-2977 GCA_040007555.1 Acidobacteriota bacterium
GACGGTCCTCACCGAGGTCTATGTAGAGGACGTAGAGCTCCCCGCCCGGTCCGAGGATATCATCTATGGAGTATTTTTTTGAGGCGGGCGTCTCGACGATCAAGTTCTGGTCCCCTAAAACTGATCGACCAACGCGGACTGGATCTATCGGAGCGGCGCTCGGCATTCGCTATTTCACGTTCATCGTCAGGGATGTCGACGCGACCTACGAAGCACTCAAGTCGCGTGGGGTGACGATCACTGTTCCGCCTCGAGACCTCGGGACGATTGCTCGCATCATGCTGATTTCCGACCCTGATGGAAATACCATTGAATTTGCAGCGCCGCGCGTTAGCCGCTAACGACTCACGATCTCGACTGAGAGCTGATAGAATCCCGTCGGCGAGATGGCACTATTGCAGCGGTGCCCTGTCGATCCTCACAAACTGAAGCTTAGTTACACGGAAATCCTACCCAATCTATTGAAACGCGCGTGTGCCGGGCAAAGTCCGGATGCGCGTTTGAAATGGACGCTGGAAGTGCCTGAGGCGGAAGTATGCGGAGTGGATAATCCATACTGACTGCACGGCCAAATCAACCGGGCGGCACCGCATTCACCGGGACTTTTTCTTTGGTGGGTCGAGCATTCTCATGTTGATCCCCTTGACGCAGTTCTCGATCAGCATCGCGAGTCTGTTCAGCCGCGTTTCCTCTTTCTTCGCGCTGACCACCCACCAATTCATCGTCTTCCGGTAGCCTGGTGGTTGAGACTCGTAGAACCAGCTCGCGGCAGCATTCGCCTTCAGTATGCTCGCGTAAGGCTCGGGCATTTCGGGACTTCTTTGTTCGTACGCGTAAATGCCTGATCTGTTTTCCTGACGAACTTCGAACGCGGCAAGACCCTTTGGCAGCATCAGCCCGAGCTTTTTTAGTTCACCAACGCGGCGGATATTGACATTGCTCCAGGTGCTTCGCCTTTTTCTTGGCGAGAACCGGATCTTGTAACAGGACTGATCGATACTCTTTCGCACACCATCGATCCACCCAAAGCAAAGTGCCTGATCGACTGATTCCGGCCAGGTGATGCTTGGCTTTCCTGAGTCTTTCTTGTAGAAACCGACCCACAGCTCAGTCGCCTTTTCGTGGTTAGCCTGCAACCACTTGCGAAACTGGTCGGGTGATTTGAAGAAACGAGTCTTTTGGAGGTCTTCCATAGCGAATCCGTCAAAGTCCATTAATCCTGTTGCCGGCAATCCAGACGGAATTGATGCGGCGCGTGTTTAGAATGTCCTTTGTCGGATCGGCATCGAGGACGACGAAGTCGGCCCACGCGCCTTTGGATAATCTTCCCACACTGTCAACCTTCATCGCTCGCGCTGCATCGCTTGTCGCAGACCGAAGAGTTTGCTGAGGCGTGAGCCCGGCAGCGACCATCATCTCCAGTTCAACGTGCTCGAAGTAGCCCTCGAACCGATTGGCAAATGCGCCCGAGTCCGTTCCCATGACGATCAACAGACCGGCCTGCAGTGCCTTCTTCAGATTACGCTCGGCAGTCACAAGCGAAGCCTTGTAGGTCTGAGCAGCTCTTGATTGGTGCATTGCCTCCTGGCGTTGTGGCTCCTGCAACTGTGCGACTACTTCGCGATCGGCTTCACGAAGGAAAAACGGATCCTTGAAGAAGAGCGGTGTCGTTTCATATACGTAAGTTGATATCTCCCTGGTCAGCGTTGGGCAGTACGGAATGTTTCGCTTCTTCATGAGCGAGATGAACTCGTCATCGATTTCCTTGTCGCGCACACTGTGGGCGATGAAGTCGGCGCCAGCGCGGAGCAGGTCCTTCGCGTCATCGAGGTAGTAGATGTGTGCGGCAACTCGCAGGCCACGGCGGTGGGCCTCATCAATGACTGCACGGTAGACGTCGGGAGTCATCCTGGGGGTGCTACCCAGATTGTCATCGACGCGGATCTTGATGATATCGGGATTCGCGCTGGCGACCCGGACGACCATCGCGCGCGCCTCCTCTGGCGTTCTGCCGACGATGACATCCCCGGAAAGGTAGATTCGAGAGCGATCGAGTGCGGTGGTGTCCTGGTTCTGCCGCGCGCGAAATGCAGGCTCTTTTTCTCCTCCAAGGCTAAGTACGCTGGTGATGCCGTAACGAGCGAAGACGCCGAGCTGTCGCAGCGTGTTTTCGTCGGTATAGGCTGGCGGTCGAACCCCCTGCACGTCTGAGATGTGAACGTGCGCCGAGATCAATCCGGGGATGACAACCTTGCCTTTGAGGTCGATGATCTCAGCACCTTTTGGGACTTTGCCGGTGGTCGTGATCGACTCCACTTTGCCGTCCCGGACAAGCAGGACGCCGTTTTCCTGGGGAGAACTTTCGAAGTCTCGGAAGACCCGCGCACCAACGAAGGCCTTGAGGCTCGCTGGCGTGGAGGACTGTGGCGTCACTAAAGACCCAGCGAGTGCCAGAGAGACCAGGAGCAAAGCGACTATCTTGAGCATGCCTGAACCGCCTTTGTCAGAGTGTGATTGGAGCCACGGAAGATAACACAGAGTCGGGGTGTACATCGAAGTGGAGCGGGGGGCGGAGGGCGGAGCGTGCTCACGTGGGCTGGAAGCAGATGGGTGGTAGACTACGTCGAGGTTCACTCAGGCGGCAATTGCTGGAGCGCTCAAATGCAGAAGTTGCTATTCTCTGTTTTCATTCCCTTAGCCACGCTGTTTCTTGGCTTTCAGCTGGCCTTGCCGCGGCTCGAGAAGCACTTCGCCTCGCAGGCATCGAGATATTCGGTCCAAACCAGGGACGAACTGAGCAACGCGACGCCAGTGCAACTGGGTGTGCTGACAGACAGACAGCGCGCTCATAGCAAACTCTATGCGGGCTATGCTGAGCTAGCGCAACTCGGCCCGTCGCTGGTTGAAAGCGCGGCCATAGCGAAAAGTGAAGGCGTATGGACTATTGGCAGGTACATTAGTGAATGCACGGCGTTCG
>JBDTUW010000731.1:0-2959 GCA_040007555.1 Acidobacteriota bacterium
GCATCCGCATGGCTGACCCACGTGTCCTCGAGATACTTGCGAACGTCTTCGTAAATGCGCGCCTTCGCCTCGTCGGTTGCCTCTTCGAAGTGAGTCCGCTTCTTCTTAGATCTATCCTGACGATATCGTTCGTTCGCAAGATCGTCGATCCGAGTAACTACAACAATCAGAATCGGATCATCATCGGGCTCGTCCGCCGAATACAGCAGGCTATTGAGAAACTCACTTCTGTGTAAGGACTCTGCTACGGATGCGGGAAGGCCTCGATGGTCTACCACCATCACGAGCGCGTGGGCTTTCTCGCGAATCCACCTGCGAGTGATCTCCTTGTGGACATCCAGAGCGATCCCGACGCCGGGCAGGTCGACGAGACGAACACCCTCGGAGAGGATTGGAGCGTCCCAACCCAACGTCAGGGTCTTGATGAGGGGGGCGAGAAAACCCGTCGCGTGCTCATTCAAAGAAGCTCGGAACCGGACATCATCAAACGAGCCAGAGAGAAAGAACGACTTCTTCTGTTTCGCGAGCTCGACGGCTTCAGAGATTCTCTCGAGGCGCAACGCGTCGTCTGGTTCCGGATTCGTTCGCCAGATGCGTTCACGATGCAGGGTCTGGCGAAGCGAATCGAGCAAGTAGTGGAGAGACTTCTTTTGGTCCTGAACGCCCGCAACGAGGAGCTGCGCTCGTCGTCGTATTTCCTCAAGTCGTTCGCGCGCCTCAGTCTGATGCTCGTCGGGCGAATCATCGCCTCCGTTCTTAAGCGCGACGATCTCACTCTCGATCGGTAATTCAGTCTCGTCAGATTCCTCAAGGTCCTTTGCAGTGGGCTCATCGATCAGGAGGGGCGCACCAAGTTCCTTCTTGTAAGACTGCTCCAAGCTGAAGATGGTCCTCCAGATGGGTCCCGATCCGTGGTACTCAACGCGAAACCATGGGCTCTCACTGAACTCAACCTCGAGAGCCTGCGCAGTGAGAGGACCCACTCCACCCGACGGGACAACGGTCTCCAGGCCCCCGAGGATCGCATTGACGAGCGTGCTTTTGCCGATCCCAGAGCTCCCCAGCAAGCAAACGTCGAGATCCCGCTCGCAAACGCTGATCGCCTTATCTATTCGTATGAAGTCCCTCTCGAACTCTGTGAACCTCTCAGGCAGATTTCCTTTCAGAAAAGAGCTGACGTGTGACTGATACCACTCTCTTAGCTTCTTCGTATCCTCGATAACTTGATCCACTGGCTTTCTCCCTCACTTGCTGGTCCGCGCGTTTGCTCACTCGCGGCTCACTCCTTCTCGATTACTCGCTGCACCGGGGTCACCCGGGATTCCGGATTCGACTCACTACTCTCGTCTCGTAGCAACTCCTCAACTGGACTAAATCCGGCTGGTCTTCTCTTTGGTTGTTCGATGTTGCGTGGCGTTTCGGCGGCACCGGAGCTCTCCGTTTCTGGGTGACCGCTATTCTCCAACAAGGCGGCACGTTTCTCTTCCGCCAGGGTCAAGCCCATCTCCTCGAGAAACTGACTTCGGTCGACCCGCGAACCGACTGCGTTCCGGACGTAAGAGAGCACAAGGTTGGAGGCAACGCGCGTGATCGCAACGTAGAACAACCGACGCTCATCTTCGATGTTGGACTTGGCCATGGGGATTACTTGCTGGTTGGCGCCGGGAATCACAACCGTATCCCACTGTCGGCCCTTTGCGCGAAAGTAGGTCAGGATGTTCACGGCGTCCCCTTCCTTATCGTGATAAAGACCGTTCTCAACCTTTCTGAGGAGTCCGTCGATACGCTGGTAAAACTGAAGGGTACTCCCCTTGAAGCGGCTCGCAATATCAACCAACTCGCCCAAGGGCAGATGAGAGTTGATGGCGTCTTCAAGGGATCCCACGATCCCACCCAGCCCCTTGAACTTGCTCGACACCAACTGAACCAGCTGAAGCGGGGTGAGCGGTTCAGCCAACGCGGGAATGGTCTCGCGAAAGGTTTCCGTTTCAAGCGAAAGCCCCTTGAGAGTACCCGGTGGAGCCGAGATCAGTCCGAGGTAGCCACGGTGAGTTTGCGCGAGGTGGTGAAACTGTTTAACGCTATTGGTGTCGGTGTAGGGAAACCAGCACTCCATGAGAAGACGCGAATCATCAAGTGAAACATGAGCGCGGTCGCGGAGCAGCGAGAGGTGCAAGCGGATAAGGCCCAGGAGCTTCTTCATTGTTCCCGAGACAATGATGTTCTCTTCCTTCCGACAATGATAAGGAATGTCTTCGAGGATGAGCGCGATCTGAAGAGGTAGGCTCTGGCTGTTCATCCTGATGAGGATCGCGATATCGGAGTATCGGAAGCCAGCCGACTCCTTTTCATTGAAGAGCTTTCTGATGAATCTGGCGATGACCTGGGCTTCGGAAGCGCTGTTCAGGCAATGCCAGAGCTTGACATCTGCAGAGTCAGACCTGTGAGCGACCTGGGACTTGGGAATGCGGAACTCATTGTTGGCGATGAGTCGATTGCCCATTTCAACGACATTCGCCGGGCAGCGGTAGTTTGTCTCAAGAACATGAGTTTCGAGCGGTCGACCCAGGTGCTTCTCGAGATTGATGATGTAGTCGGGGCTACACCCACGGAAGGCATAGATACTCTGATCATCATCACCAACGACAGCAAGGGTCTTCCGGTCGGAGAGCAATCTGATCAGTTCAAAATCGAGCTTGTTAATGTCCTGGAACTCGTCAACGATCACTGTCTTGTAATTGGCTGTGGCAATCCGAGCCAGATCAAGGTTTGACGAGAGGTGAATGAATGGAAGCAGCTTCTGATCGTCAAAGTCAATTCGATTGTGATCACGATTGATCTCCTCATAGAACTTATAGATATGAACCAAAACTGTGAGTACCCTGGTCGGGGATGAGTTAACGCCAGCTCGTCCGCGGAGTACTGCAAACCATGGCTCAAATACGCTAGAGTGTCCTCG
>JBDTUW010000732.1:0-2957 GCA_040007555.1 Acidobacteriota bacterium
AGGTCATGAACCGCTTCAGATCCGGCGCGACGGTCGGAATCGAAACCGGCGAGATCAAGACTTTCCGGCTTTCCAGCCAAGAACCAACATCCGCCATCACGTAGCGAATCGTCCAATCCTGATCATCAAAATAACAATCAACTGCCTTGCCGATGTCCCCGTCCGTAGCGTGGATGGAGAAGCCCTGCATATCATTGGTGCTGAGTAACATAGTGTATTCTCCTCAGTAAGTGATCACATCCGCTCGGTGGGATCTGTTTGAATGTTTCTTTGCGGCCTCCGCTTAGAAGCGATAAATAGCCGCCACTCCAGTCGTGACAGGCATGCGCTCCGCCGGAACGACGACGACCTCACCTTTCATCCGCAAGGCCAATTCTGCCAGGTCATCCAGGATATCGCCGATTTCAGTATCGGCGAGTTCGCCCGGCTCGATCTGGCCCGAGCCGGCATTGATCCTGCCGGGGATCAGCCGGTCGGCTTCGAGCAAGAGGACGCCGACACGCCCGTTCAGCGCAGCTCCGACCACCTCGGCCAGATCATCCGATCCTTGCTGTCGCGACCAGGCGACCTGATAACTTTCGACCAGTTTGGCCAGACGCTCCAGGTACAGCGGCTCCACTTTCTGCCAAGCCCTCGCACGCAATTCGTCCATGCTTAAAGATTCGGGATTGACCGATAGGCCTTCGGCCATCAGGAAGGGGTTGTGGCTCACTGCGCGAAACGGCGCGTGGTATTCCGTCAGCGCTGCCAGCATCAGCGGCAAGCCGGACGGGCGCGAGTGGTGTTCGAGGATTGAACGGTCAATGGCCCGAAAGAACCGGTCCATATCAATATCTACCTCGTCTTTTTTCCCCCCGTGCCCATGATGCATCGCCGTACCGGCTCCACCGGCACCCTTTCCGTAGGAAGCCACCGTCTGATGCGGCTCCGTCAGTTCACTGCCCAGCACTTCTGTGAGGGTCACCGGCATGTCCGTTAGTTCCACCGGGGCCAGTGCATCGCGGTTTCCCTCGTACAGCTTGGCCTCGTGCCGATTGAGACACAAAATCTGGAACCGATCAGCCGACTGGAGAGCACGAAGAAGTGGTTTGACGTGAAAACTATCGGCCACCACGAGGAGTTCTTTCACTGGTCGTTGCAGCTCGAAGTGCTGGAATTTCTCGGGTGAGCCGAATATGAGCAGCCCGTCCGTCCGGTGGTTCCAGAACTCGTTGTCGTGCGAAAGTGCCTGGAACTTTTCCAGCAGCGCCCGGACTTCGCGCGTCGGGTATTTCTCCCTCAACGACTTTTCCATTTCCCGCAGCAGGTTTCGGTAGCGAATTGGGTCTTGCTGGTTTTCGGGATGATGGCGATGCGTTGGCTGGTAAAGAGAAATGCACGGGGACTGCTGATCAGCCAGCAACGCTGTCAGGTGGTCGGTAGTAAGTTGACGCATATTGAACTCCTTTGGTTATGACACTCAGCTTGTCTGGTCTTCAATGTAGGAAGCGCGTCCCTTGGGATTGTCCAGGCGTTCAATGGTACGGTTGATCATCTGCTCCAATTTGTCGGCGGCGCCATCGAGGACTTGCTCAATCGATGCCCCTTGATGACTTACAGAAATCGGCTGAAGACCCGCGAGCCGCGCTTCCATCAGACAACGCTTGTCGTTGAAGCCGGACTTGGAGCTGCTGTTTTCGTCGGAGAGGTGAACTTCCACTCGGGTGATTCGCTCGCCGAACCGTCCCACAGCGCCCTCCACCACAGTCTCGACCTGCCGCGTCAATTCCTCGGTGCCTTGAATTTGGTTGTCGGTGTTAACTTGAATCTGCATAAGTGTCCTTCCTGGTGGGTTTCGGTTTGGTCGGGGGATAAGCGTTTTGTGAGCCGCTCATCCACAGAGGCACCTCTGCCAGTCAAAAGACCATGGACACCGTTCATTGCTTGTAGTGCCCATGGTCTGACTTATGCGGGATGCTGCCCGTTAGACCTTCGGTCTTAGCGCTGTCCGTAGAGTTTTAATCCCGGCTTACGCCATCCCCAATTTCCCCTGCTGTACCAAATTTCGACATTGCTGATCCTGCGCTGGTCGCCAGGCAGATCAATGGCTCGCGTCTTCCCGCCAGCGGAAATTCGATCCCGCACTTCGACCTCAGTGTCAGCGCCGTTTTCGAAATGAACGACCACCTTTTGAAATTCAATGGCGCCCCCTTGAACTTGCAACTGAATTGTTCGGAATCCTCCCCTCGCATTGACGCGGATGGCGTCGTGATCTCTTATTCCATCTAGGCGCGACTCGCCTAGATACTCCCAAGGACCGCGTCTTTGATCATTCGACTGGTTGCCCCCTTGATTATCCCGCTGCGCGTTTGCATTGGAATGAAATCCATAGAGCTTTAATCCGGGCTTACGTGATCTCCAATTCCCTTTGCGGTACCAAATTTCGACACTGCTGATCCTGCGCCGGTCGCCAGGCAGGTCAAGCGCTCGTGTCATACCGCCAGCGCGGATCCGATCCCGCACTTCGACCTCGGTGTCGGCACCGTTTTCGAAATGCACAACCACTTTTTGAAATTCAATAGTGCCACCTTGAACTCGCAACTGAATCGACTGGAATCCTGCATTCGTATTCACGCTGATGTTGTCGTGGTCCCTTATTCCATCCACTTGTGATTGACCCAAATACTCCCAGCGACCGGCACCTCGATTATTCCGTTGGGCGTTTGCAATAAGACCAAAACTGAACAGCATTACCGATAATAGGCTGATCAGACGAAGCGATTTACTTAACCTCATGCTATCTCCTTACTACAGATCAACGTATCTGCTATTTGCCGATAATTATTTCCTTCTTGTCGGTAATGCGTTTCGAGCACCCACCACCGCTTCTCACTTACTAAGTATAGGCTCTTAAAAGAGCTGGCGCGGTTCAATAGGGAACAGAACAAGGCTTGTTAACGGCGAAGACCGCGTCCATC
>JBDTUW010000733.1:0-2957 GCA_040007555.1 Acidobacteriota bacterium
GGCACCGTTCAGGTCGAACAGTTCACTTGCCGCGAAAGGCAATTGTTTCACTCCGCTCCGTGATCCAAAAGGAAACGGCGCGCCAACATCAGGACTGGTCTGTCGCAATCTCACGCAGCGCAACGTAGTCGCGTCATTTATCCTTCCAGGCGTTTTCGATTGCTGGCCTGATGATCGCGGTCAATTCGGCATAGGCTGGCTCAAGAAAGTGAAGCTTGTCTGGCTGATACAACTCCATTCGCGGACTGCCTTCCTTGTCGAAAAGCACCGGATTGACATCGATAAAGCCAAGCAATTTGTCGCTCGCGCAGAGTTCCTTGATCAACGCATTGGCCGCATCCACCCGATCCCAGCGTTCAATCTTCTCCGGCGCGCGATTGATCGACGTGAAATAGACTCGCGTCAGTGGAAGTTTCGCATGCACCTGTTCGACAAATCTTCGGAAGTTTCCGTAGATTTCCCCCGGTTGAATCCCAGCATTGACATCATTGCTACCGCAGTAATAAACGATGACTTTTGGCTCGTACGGAAAAACGACCTTGTCCATATAATAGAGAAGGTCTGCCGTGCGCGACCCGCCGAACGCGCGATTGAACACCGGAAGTGGAGCCATTTGCTCCTTCAGATTCTTCCATTGACGAAAGATGCTGCTCCCGATGAATAGGATGGCGTGCTTTGGTGGTGGATTGGCCTCGTCTTCTTTGAGAAAAGCCGCGATTTCACTGGAAAAACGCGGTGCACTCCCTTTCCCAGCCGGAGCCGGTTGCTGAGCTTCAGTCGCCGCACCGGTGACGACGCCCAACAACAGAACCAGGACAATAATAAATCGCCTCATCGTTTGCCTTTTCTATAGTCCGGGATTCGCTCGAAAATGACTTCGGCCATCTTCCGATTTCACGTGGAGTATACGAATTATGCGTATCGTCGGCAATTGCTTCGCCACCTGAAGGTGCCTGCTTGATTTGCCCTCCGATGTCGGTATACTCCTGCGCAAGACAGGTTGGCTGCCGATCAAATATTCCAGGGAGAAACACGTTGAGCGATGACCAAACGAAGGGCCGAGAAGTGCGTCCCGGGGTGATTCGCACGCCGGACGAATGCTTTGACAATCTCGCCGGTTTCCCTTTTCAGCCAAACTACGTCGAGGTCAACCACTATCGGGTCCACTATCTCGATGAGGGGCCGCCCGACGTTGAGGCGATACTCCTCATGCACGGCGAGCCCTCGTGGTGTTATCTCTATCGAAAGATGATTCCCGTTTTGGTAGAGGCAGGATACCGTTGCATCGCGCCCGACCTGATTGGCTTTGGCCGTTCAGACAAGCTCATCAGACGCGACGATTATTCTTATCAGTTCCATGTAGATATCGTTAACGCTTTTGTGAAGGCGCTGAACCTCGATGGAGTGACGCTCTTTGGACAGGACTGGGGCGGATTGATCGGGCTGCGAGTGCTCGCTGATAACCCGGAAAGATTTGTTCGACTGATTGTGGCCAATACGGGGCTGCCAACCGGTGATCACAAGGCTTCTGATGGGTTTCTGCGCTGGAAGGAGTATTCGCAATCCGTCAAAGACTTTCACGTCGGCGGGATCGTCAATGGAGGCTGTGTGACGAAGTTGTCGGCCGAAGTAATCGCCGCTTATGATGCTCCCTTTCCCGACGATTCTTACAAGGAGGGTGCGCGCGTCTTCCCAACCCTTGTGCCAATCACACCCGACGATCCGGCTTCTGCTGCCAATCGTCATGCCTGGGAAGTGCTGCAACGGTGGAGCGGCAAGGTTTTGACGCTCTTCAGCGATCGGGACGCTGTTACTGCCGGCGGCCAGAAGCCCTTTGAGAAGCTCATGTCTGGCGCCAGGGATGAGCCCCATACCATCATTGAAGATGCAGGCCATTTCCTGCAGGAAGACAAGGGCGAGGTCATCGCACAGAAAATAGTGACCTGGTTATCCGGCTTGTGACGGCTCATTGCGGAGAACTCAAATTGGTTGCGCGGAAAATAACGGTTGCGATCTCCGCGACATGGTGAAGCGGACGGATTGCTTCACGCAGAAAGGTTCTATTGATGAGCTGGATCAATCCAGTCAAAAAACGGTTGAGCGAGGGCTTTCCGGTGATCGGCGCAACCCTTACCACACCGGGTATTGAGATCGCGGCCCGAGTTGCGGGCCTGGGATTTGATTTTCTCTGGGTTGAGATGGAGCATTCCCCGATTACCCTCGAGACGTTGCGCACCATTGTGCTCGCGACAAGGGGGTTGCCCGCCTTACCCTTTGCCAGAGTTCCAATCAATGAGTTCTGGACTGCGAAGCGGGTTCTTGACCAGGGGGTTGCCGGGGTCATGTTTCCGTTTACCAGTACACCGGAGCTTGCTCAGCAAGCGGTCGCCGCCTGTCGATATCCGCCTCTCGGTCGACGCGGGTCTGGTGCGGGGCTGACGACATTCACCTGGCCTGGTGACGCTGAGTACTACGATTGCGCCGATCGAAATGTGCTCGTGGTCGCGATTGTTGAGGAAGCCCGTGCTCTGGACAGGATTGATGAGATCGCGGCAACCGACGGCGTTGATGTCATATTCGTCGGTACCAGCGATCTGTCGTTTTCGCTCGATCTGCGTGGACAGCAGGATCACCCGCTCCTTCAGGAAGCGATTGAGAAGGTCGTCGCAGCGTGCAAGAGGTATGGCAAGTTTGCGGGTCGGCCGGCCGCTAGCGCCGAAGCCGTCGCTTGTTTTCAGGAGCAGGGCTTCCAATTCTTCCAGGGCCCGACTGAGATAGGGCTGCTGACGCGAGGCGCAAAGAACCTGCTCGAACCTTTGCGAGGAAGTTCGGCCGGCACATCAGAATCAAAGAGTCTCTATTGATCTGTCTTAGGCCTCAAACTGGACACCCCCTGCTTCCGACCCTGAATGGGCCGCACATATTTGGCTATAATGCGACCCTTTTCAGGGTCGGCT
>JBDTUW010000734.1:0-2952 GCA_040007555.1 Acidobacteriota bacterium
ACTCACATTGAGATTGGACGGAACATGAATGCGACGCCCAATCAATATCTGAGCAAGAGCGCGTTCCGCGACACAACGACAATCAACTATCTCTCGGCGAACATTCCCAACCCATTCTCGGGTCTCGTGCCAACAGGAACGTTCCTGTCGAATGCGACTATCGCGCGCGAGCGACTGCTCCGCCCCTTCCCGCAGTTTGACGCGGTGAACACGACCAACAATGATGGCTACTCCTGGTATCACTCGTTGCAGGTCAACCTCGAGAAGAGATTCTCCCAGGGGTATACCTTCCAGGCAGCCTACACTTTCTCGAAGTTCATGGAAGCCACCGGGTATCTCAACGGCGCCGATCCGCTGCCGACCGAGATGATCTCTGATATGGATCGTCCGCACCGCTTCGCTTCCAGCGGTATCTTTGAACTGCCGTTCGGCAAGGGAAAGAGGTTCCTCTCGGATACTCCAACCGTCGCGTCTTTCATCGTGAGTGGCTGGCAGGTATCAGCGATCTACCAGTTCCAAAGCGGTCCGCCGCTGGGCAACTTCGGCAATATCGTCTTCACCGGCAACATTGACGATATCAGGCTCCCGCGCGGCCAGCAGACGCTTGCGAAGTGGATCAATACGTCTGCCGGATTCTTAAATCCAAACGGGGCCCTGGCATCCAATGTCAGGACATTCCCGTTCCGTTTCTCAAACGTCCGGGGCGACAAGATCAACAACTGGGACATTGGCATCATCAAAAAGACGCGGTTTGGCGAAGGCAAGAAGGAATTTCAGTATCGAGCTGAGTTCCTGAATGCGTTCAACCATCCGCTGCTCTTCACAACCGCAGTCAATCTGGACCCAGCCAACGCTGGCTTTGGTTCGGTAACCGCGGGCACCCAGGGCAACTACGCTCGTCGTATTCAGATGACTTTCAAGTTCCTGTTCTAAGAAAACCCTCAGCCAAGGGATATAAGCCCGCGGGTTTGCAAGGGTGATGGGTAACCGAGTTGTTACTCATTACCCTCGCAGCCTGCGGGCATTTTCTTTGTCCGGCCGGCCATCTTCCAGCCGCTTCTCATTTAGTTTGAATTGGCTCAAACTGAACCGATCCGACACCCAACTAATACGGCATCAAAAGGAGACCGCGCTGTCATGAAGCAACTCAAACTGCTCTCTCTGATACTTCTATCCTGCATTATCGTCACACGCATTGAGGCGCAAACGCCTGACGACTATCCACCCGGACCAGACTCGAAGCCCCAACCGGGCGTGCCAAAGGGAGAGGTCCTCAAGTTCACCTTTCAGAACTCGAAGATATTCCCTGGCACGTTCCGGGACTACTCGATATACATTCCCGCACAGTACAGCCCGGAGCGCCCCGCCTGTGTCTACATCAATCAGGATGGCCTTCAGTACGAAGCGCCGACCGTCTTTGACAATCTGATTGCGCGGAAGGAGATGCCGGTCACGATCGGAGTCTTTATCATGCACGGGCGCGTGCTCGCCGCCGACGCCAATACGGCGCTCGACCGTTTTAACCGCAGTTTTGAGTACGATGGACTTGGCGACAACTACGCCCGCTTCCTGCTCGAAGAACTACTCCCCGAAGTAGAGAAGAAGACTGCCTCGGATGGACGAGCGATCAGGCTGTCGAGGAGTGGCAATGACCGGGCCATCGGCGGACAGAGCAGTGGCGCGATCGCCGCGTTCACTGCCGCCTGGGAGCGCCCCGATGCCTTCAGCCGCGTTTATAGTGCCATCGGAACATATGTCGGGCTCCGCGGCGGTGACCGGTACTCGACGCTCATCCGCAAGTACGAGCCGAAGGCGATTCGGGTCTTTCTACAGGACGGCTCAAACGACAACAACAGCTATGCCGGCGACTGGTGGATGGCTAACCAGACGTTGGAGCGTGCCTTGGTGTTTGCTGGTTATGAAGTGAATCACGTCTGGGGCGAGGGTGCTCACAATGGCAGACATGCGACGGCCGTTTTCCCGGATGCGATGCGCTGGCTCTGGAAGGATTGGCCACAGCCAGTCAAGGCAGGAAAGTCAAAAAATACGACGCTCGATGCACTGCTTCTGCCAGGTGAAGACTGGCAGCTTGTTGGTGAAGGATATCGCGGCGCCGAGGGCCCCGCGGTGAATTCGCGTGGAGAGGTTTTCTTTAACGATATCCCGGACAGCAAGAGCTATAAGATCGGGCTGGATGGCAAGGTTAGTCTGATCAACCCGGACTCGAAAAAGTCTATGGGACAGGCGTTTGGTCCCGATGGCAGGCTCTATGTCATCGTTGGCGCCGAAGAGAAGGTGGTTGCCTTCGGTCCGGATGGCAAGCCGACCCCGATCACGGATGGATTCATCGGCAACGACATCACGGTTGCCAATAATGGCAATGTCTATGTTACCCAGCCTCCCGCAAATAACAGCAATGAGCCGAGCAAGGTGTGGCTCATCAGACCGAGGCAACAGGGGCAACCGGCCGAGAAGCAGCTTGTCGATACCGGTCTCCGCTACGCAAACGGAGTCACGCTGTCACCCGATCAGACACTGCTATATGTGGATGACTACCGCTCGCACTGGGTTTACAGTTATCGCATTCAGGCGGACGGCACTCTCGCGTTCAAGCAGCGGTTTTACTGGCTCCACGTTTCGGATAACGCCGATGACAGCGGGGCCGATGGCTTGAAGGTCGATCGCGAGGGACGCTTATACGTCGCGACACGGTTGGGTATTCAGGTGTGCGATCAGGCAGGGAAGGTGCAGTGCATCCTGCCGACGCCGAACGGGCGAGCCGCCAATCTTGCGTTCGGTGGAGATGGCTTTGATACGCTCTTCGTCACGGCAGGAGATAGGGTCTACAAGAGAAAGCTCAAAGTAAAGGGTGCGCAGTCGTGGGATGCGCCACTGAAGCCAGCAGCGCCGCGGCTTTAGTTGTCAGTTGTCAGTTGCCAGTTGCCAGTTGCC
>JBDTUW010000735.1:0-2950 GCA_040007555.1 Acidobacteriota bacterium
AGCCGGCCGGAGTCAGGAAACTCGGCCAGGAAACTGGAAACCCATTTTAGTCCGTCGGGCGGCGAGTAACTCCCATCGATTCGAGCGCCTCTCGAACTGCTGATGCGTCGAGCGTGGTCGTCACTTTCGTCCGCTCAAGCCCCCCGACCTGAGAAATCAGCTTCGCCACCAAACCCGTCCAACCCGTTTGATGGCTCGCCCCGAGCCCAGTCCCCAGATCTCCATGGAAATACTCGTAAAAGAGAATCAAGTCCCGCCAGTGCGGATCGCTCTGGAAGCTGGAGTCGTCCTTGTATACCGGCCGCAGCCCCCGCCCATCCCTGAGAAAAATCTGGATCAGTCTCCGCGAGAGCTCCTGACTGACGTCCCATAAATTCATCATCTGCCCCGACCCCGTCGGGCACTCCACCTCAAAGCCCTCCCCAAGGAAATGATGAAACTTCTGCAGCGATTCGATGATTAGAAAGTTAACCGGGAACCAAATTGGCCCGCGCCAGTTCGAGTTACCACCAAAAAGACCCGTCTGTGACTCACCGGGCTCATAATCAACGCGGTGTTGTGTGCCATTCACTTCCAATACGTACGGGTCCGCCTTGTGAACGCGGGAAACTGAGCGCACCCCATAGGGTGAGAGGAACTCGGTCTCATCAAGCATGAAACGCAGGACACGGCGCAGCCGATCCCGGTTTACCAATGAAAAGAATCGTCGGACATTGGTCGGCGTGGTCACGGTCTCGATGTACTCGCCGAGCTCCGGCAGATTGTCGACAAACCACTGCATGCGCCGCTTAAACCCCGGCAGCGTATCTATCACCTCCGACTCGAGACTCTCCACCGCAAACAGCGGAATCAATCCGACCATCGAGCGAACCCGCATCGGAAAACTACTCCCATCGGGTAAATGCAGAACATCGTAGTAAAAGCCGTCCCGCTTGTCCCAAAGCTCGATCCCTTTGCCCGCAATGTTGTTCATCGCCCGTGAGATGTAGACAAAGTGCTCGAGAAACTTCGAGGCAACGTCTTCATACGCGGGGTTCTCCTTGGCCAGTTCGAGGGCAATGACCATCATGTTAAGACAGTACATGCCCATCCAGCTCGTCGCATCCGACTGTTCGAGAGAACCTCCGGTCGGTAATTCCGCGCTGCGGTCAAAGACGCCGATATTGTCGAGACCGAGGAATCCGCCTTCAAAGACGTTGTTGCCCTCGGCGTCTTTGCGGTTCACCCACCAGGTGAAATTGAGCATCAACTTGTGAAAGACCCGCTCGAGGAACCGGCGATCAGCATTTCCGTGATGCTTCTGTTCGATCTTGTAGACGCGCCAGGCCGCCCAGGCATGTACGGGGGGATTGACGTCGCCAAAATTCCACTCATAAGCTGGGAGCTGGCCGTTCGGGTGCATATACCATTCGCGCAAAAGCAGCACCAACTGCTCTTTTGCAAACTCGGGATCAACCAGTGCCAGCGGGATGCAATGAAACGCCAGGTCCCACGCCGCATACCACGGGTATTCCCACTTGTCGGGCATCGAGATGACGTCTTCGTTGAAGAGCTGCCGCCACTGATGGTTGCGCCCTTCGCGACGCTCTTTCGGCGGCTTCGGAGAGTCCGGATCACCACGCAGCCATCGGCCGACGTCATAGTGGTAGTACTGTTTGCTCCACAGCATTCCGGCAAACGCCTGCCGCTGGATACGAAGGAGGTCTGTTGACGCGCCCGGTTGTGCGATCGTCTGGTAGAACTCGTCTGCCTCCTCGATTCGCGAACTAAAAGTCTGGTCAAACCCCAGCCCCAGCATCTCTGGACTGGGCTCTGACGTCGTCAGTCGAAGTTTGATGGTCGTGCTCTCGCCAGGACCGACAGTCAGTCGATATCTTGCAGCGGCCTTTGTGCCTGTCTTTTTGGGATTGACAGCATGTGCCTTCCCATCGACTACATAGTCATTAATGCCGTCCTTGACGAACTCCGACAGATTTTCAACCGCAAAGAGTCGCTTGAAATTCGTTTCATTATCGGTAAAGAGAAGCTCCGGAGCTCCCTCGCAGAGGAGCCACATGACGGGGCGATCAAAGTGGCGGACCTTGATCGCCGCCGCGGCGGAGTGCAGGTCCTCGGCGCGGAGGCGAGGGCGGCGTTCGTCTATTCCCCACGACCATGTGTTTCGAAACCAGATCGTCGGCAGCAGGTCGATGTCAGCTGACTCGGCCGCTCGATTTGTCGCCGTAATCCTGATCAGGATGTCCTCGACGTCCGCTTTCGCGTATTCGACAACAACATCAAAATAGCGGGAGTCTGCGAATACCCCAGTATCGAGCAGCTCATATTCGGGCTCGTTTCGCGCGCGTCTCTGATTCTCGTGGACCAGATCGGCATAGGGAAAGGCTGCCTGAGGGTATTTGTACAGAAACTTCATGTACGAATGCGTCGGAGTGGAATCGAGGTAGAAGTAGTATTCTTTGACGTCTTCTCCGTGGTTTCCCTCAGGTCCAGTCAGGCCAAAAAGGCGTTCCTTGAGGATGGCATCCTTGCCGTTCCAAAGGGAGAGGGCAAAGCACATCAATTGATGCCGATCGCAGATGCCCCCAATTCCATCTTCTCCCCAGCGAAACGCGCGGGACCGGGCATGGTCATGCGGAAAATATGTCCAGGCGGAGCCATCCGCCGAATAGTCCTCCCGAACCGTCCCCCAGGCCCGCTCGCTGATATACGGACCCCATCGCTTCCAATGTGCGCGGCGTTCCCGAGATACTTTGAGTCGCTTTTCTTCTTGAGTCATTTCCGTCATTTGCTCCAGTGGGCAGATTTCGTGTAGAGATGCTCTAACAGATCCCCTGGAGCGTCAATGAGAACCTACCTTTGGCCCCCCGTCGCCCTTTGCGACTCTATTCTACCTGCCCAGCTATCCCGATTGCTTGGTCGCCGAACGCGACACTCGTGATCGGGCATTCTT
>JBDTUW010000736.1:0-2949 GCA_040007555.1 Acidobacteriota bacterium
AGTCGTGTGCGCGAGGAGGACCGCCGGAGTCTGACGCGCAAACTGCTGGAAATCCCGAATGAGATGCGCCTGATCGTAGTAGCCGCAATCAGCCGCGATGGGTGCCCAGCCATCCTGGTTGAGCTCGATGGCGCGAAAGACCTGCTGAAAGCGCAGAATGCGGCAGAGCAATTTGGGTCCAATACCTACTTCTCTGAGGAAGCGTCGCTGAAGTTGCCGGCCTGTGACGCCAACAGCGGTGGCAAGCTCATCGACGGACTGTCGGCCCCCGGTTCGGATGACGGCGGCAGCCAGACGAGGAAGCCATGACTCGTTTCGGAAATGGCGGGTGCGCCTGGCGAGGAAGTCTTCGATGGCTAGAAGTTTATGCTGAAGAAGCGGCTTATCGGCGGCGACCGCAATCAATTCGCGCTCGAGGGTAGCGTCGACGGCAGAGAGTTCGACGATCGTATCGGCCAATTCGTTCATGGGAAGTCGGAAAAAGGGGAAGGCTCCGCCGGGCTGAAAGCGAATGCCGACGAGTCGAACACGGCCGGTTGGTGCGATCAGTATGGGTCGGGTCATTTGTCCGACGAGAAAATGGAGCGGCTGCGCTTCCCTTCTGCCGTCTTCTAACTGTTCGTTGAATCTGGCGCCAAAGTTGAGGATCAACTCGGAACAGCCATCGGGGAGGATGGGCTCTGGTCTCCCAGGTTCGAGAGCGCCGTCGTCCTCGAGTGTCCACAGACATTCGACAAAAGTGGCGAGTTCCGGCCGGGGCTGCACCTCACGATAAAGCATGAGCAGCTATGCTACTCGCGATGCGTAGGAGCTTCAAGACAACACTCGGCAGCCACGGGGCCTGGATTGTCCAGCCAACAGATATATTTTGATTTGACTAACCAAAGTATTTCTGCAAGAATGCGCAATTAATGAAGCTCGAGATCGAAGCAGTGCTCAACCTCTATCCTCGCATTTACCTTGCATGTCATACGCGCCACGTGCGGGATCCGCTGACAAAAGCACTGTTGACGGCGCACCAGGCGAGTATCCTCGATCATCTTGACGAAGAAGACCCGATCGCGCTCTTTGATTTGGCTGGGCACCTGGGAGTCACCGTTTCAACCATGTCCCTGAACATCAACCGTCTGGTGCAGCTAGGCTATGTCTCGAGAGTCCGCAGCGAATCGGACGCGCGCCGTCTCGAACTTCGACTCACCGACGCCGGCGTTCGCATCAAAAGGGCTCAATCAGTCCTCGACCCCGCACGCGTGGGTGCAGTCCTCAAAAGACTTGGTTCCGCTGAACGAAAAGCCGCGATCCGCGGTCTTGGATTGCTCGCTGATGCCGCCACTCGCGAAATGCAAAACGCGCATCCTGCCGTCGCGCCCGCGAAACCGAAAACCAGTTAATTCAATGCTGGAGAAGTGAAACCCATGAAATGGATACTCTTAACTTTGGGCCTTGCGGTCGGCCTCTCTTTGGCCATCCTGATCATTGGCTGGCTCCTTCCCGTCAAACACGTCGCCTCGAGTACCGAAGTCTTCGCGGCACCACCAGCCGCGCTCTGGCAGGCAATCACCTCGCTCGCCGAGCTACCTAAATGGAGAAAGAGCCTGGAGAAAGTTGAAGTGCTGCCCGATCGCAACGGGCTGGCCGCGTGGCGAGAAACAGACACGCGTGGAACAGTCATCACATTTGAGGTTGTCGAGTCGGTACCGCCGCAAAAACTCGTCACCAGAATCGCTGATCCAAATCTGCCTTTCGGGGGAACGTGGACCTACGAGATTCGGCCATCGGCGGAAGGCAGTTCCCTGACGATCACGGAAAACGGTGAGGTCTACAATCCAATCTTCCGCTTCGTCAGCCGGTTCATCATGGGACATACCGCGACGATGAATGACTATCTTGAAGCGCTTAAACTAAGTCTCGGGTAACCTCCGGACAACGCACGTCGATTCGCATTGACGTCTCAAAGTGAGCGCGGGCGCCAGTCGCTGGTGCAACAAGCGCCAGCTCGAAACGTCGATTGTCCATCGAGCTCTAGAGCGCAAGACGCATGAAGACCCGATCTTCGACGGGCAATCCTGCGCTCCTTTCGTTTGACCTGAGCGTCGCGAGCTCGGGGTTCAACTCCGTCATGATCCTGAATCCAAGTCGCGCATAGAATGGTGCATTCCAGGATATGTCCCGAAACGTCGAGAGCGTCACGCTGGAGTAGCCGGATGCGCTCGCCCAATCGCAAACCGCTTGAACAAGCCGCCTTCCCAGGCCTCGACGACCGTGATCGGGGTGGACCGAAAGCTCGTTGAGATGTGCCGAATCCTGCAGCTCCAAGACCACGGCGAAGCCCTGCGCCGATCCGGTGCTGTCAACCGCTATCCAAACCATCTTTCGTTTCTGCTGCTTGAGAAGCCATTTCGGGTCAAGAGGCTCGGCTACCGCAACAAAGGAATAGATCGTCGGTCGAAAGAGTTCGCCGGCTGCGCGCTCGATCTCACCAAGACGCGGGATGTCACCCGGCGAGGCCAGCCTCACTTCATACTCGTCACCACTATCTGCAATTGTCATGCGAACCTGAGGCGAACCTGAGGCGAACCTGAGGCGAACCTGCTGCCCTAACGCTGCTCAAGGGCAATTTTTTGTGAGACAAGCGGTTTGATCCCGAGGGCTTCGCGGTTGCCGTAGTGCAGTTCTCGACGGCGACCTGTCTTAATTACAGCACCGGCGCAGCAGGACCCAAAAAGCCGGAGGAGGCAATACGAGTCAGAAGGCTACCTGTGGGAAGGGTTGGGCTTAATGATTCATTCCGTTTTTAGAACACCGCGGAGGGTCTTTCCACCTTTGAACTGCCAATCGCCCTTGAATACGATATCCCAGACCCCGACATCCCGATACCAGACAAGGTCTACGCTAGTTTTATGAACTGGTTGGCCGCTGCATCAAGACATGGTCGGAAGTCGAAGCAGA
>JBDTUW010000737.1:0-2947 GCA_040007555.1 Acidobacteriota bacterium
CGTCCGAGTTGGCGATCACAAGATCGAGCGACCCATTGTTGTCCATATCTGCTGCGATTACGTGATGAGGTCCCAATCCAACCTGCATTGAAATGCCGTCGTGAAAGGTTCCGTTACCATTGCCGAGCAACACAGACAGGCGATTCTGTGAAAAGTGAACAGTCGCGATATCTACTTTGCCGTCCCCATCGAAATCTCCACAAGCGATCGCGTGAGGTCGCCCGCCGCTGATCATATTTGTCGCCGGTCCAAAGTTGCCTGCGCCAAGATTGATCAGAATAGACACCCGTTGACTTTCATCGCCAGCGATAGCCACATCCAGCATGCTATCGCCGTTGAAATCAGCTACTGCGAGATGATGCGGTTGGAGAACGGGTGAGTTCTTCGCATTCTGAAATGTCCCATCACCGTTACCAACCAGCAATGGGATGGATCCCAACATAGTTCGAAGTCACCAGATCGAGCACCCCCTCACCAGTCATGGTCAGCCACGACTATTCCGGACGGCCCCTGCCCAACTGCATAGGACTTTGATCGACTAAAGGCCACCCTGCCGCGCGCCCCGAAGAGGATATAGACCGAGTTGGTCGTATAGCTGACGATTGCAAGATCCTGATTGTGGTCCTTATCGAGATCTGCATTGACCACCGCGGAAGGTCCGGGAATGGGAAAGGACAAGAGCTGGCGAGTAAGTGGGACCTCGGGCGCGACAGTCGCCCCGCGAACCCCGTGAAGGTGATCGCGGCGGCGAGGCCGAGACAACCTCGAAAATGAAATCCCCAACACAAAGACTCCTCGGCTTGGCTCAAGTGCCTACCGCGTATCGGCTATTCGAAAGCGCATGAAGATGCGGAACGAGATCGGGTTACTACCGCAAGCGGCATTGAGTTCAAGTGGCTTATGGTAAAAGGTTGCGTCAGCGCCGAGACCGATTCTTAGGGATGGACGCGAGACGAAGTCACGCACTCCACCAAACGTGAAGGCTGCGACACGAAAGGAAGTATTCAGGATCGCAGGGCAGGGATCATTCACCGAACCCGGTGGGACCGGAAAGTGGTGTTCCGGACTCGAGACCAGGGATGAAACCGCGGCTTCGACCGGAGCGCCAGGCGATGCCACCGGGATAATTAATTATAATTAGCCGGCAGCCCGTCCTCGGCCGACCAAAGATATTCTCAGCAAGCAGCCCAACCTTATCCACCAACTCAACTCGCGCATAGACATGATTCTTCTTGAGAAAATCGACAGTCGACTTAAAAAGATAGGAGTTTGTGTCTCCAAAGAGTTCAGCATCGCGCCCCCACACCGCGGTGCTTGCCCAGTTACCCCAACTCACGGCACGTTTGTAAGCGATCGATGCAGTAGTCCGTTGGATATCGAGCGGAAAGAGCGACCCCGCATCGTTCAATCGTCATTGGCCGCTTTTGAGGTGACCACCGAGGCCGGGAGAGAACCTATGAACACCGACTTGATCAGAGAGCTTTGCCTTTCGTTGCCACATGTCACTGAGAGCGTGCAATGGAGGGCCGACCTCGTCTTCAAAGTTGGAGGCAAAATGTTCGACGAGGTTGGACTGGAGACAGTCCCACAGCAGTTCTCGCTCAAATGCACGCCTGAAGAATTTGCGGAATTAATCGAATTGGATGGAATAGCCCCAGCGCATTATGTAGCGCGCTATCATTGGGTCACCATCACGCAGAGTGCACTGAGCGCTGCTGAGACGAGGCGCCTGATACGTCAATCCTATGACCTGGTTTGGACGAAACTCCCAAAGAAGACTCAGAAGTCGCTGGCCTCCTAGAACGTACTGCGAGGATTTCCCTCAAGAGCTACTGATTTACGGCTGGAATTCGACAAGGGCTCGTGGGTGAGACACGAGCCCTTGCCCGGCTTTCTCGGTTGAGTCAGCCGTTGCTACGATGTGCGGGCGGAAGATAGCATGGTCTTTTTGGAATCACAATTCCCCGCGGGCTATATGTGGTAGTTTCATATAAAATAAGTACTACATGTGGGATGGTGGATTCCAAATGAACTGCGCTTCTCTCCGTCTTCGACAGGCAGGTTTCAGGGTCATTGAGCAAGGACGACTCGAGAGGCATGGTGTGAGCTTGAACAAACGGACAGGCGAGTCAGAGTCATATCGCACGGCCATTCTCATATGCACTATGGAGATGTCGACGGTCGACTTTGTTGAAGACTTGCAGCAGTAAACCAAACCCAAGTGTCTGAGCGGAATACCCTGACGATCAGTTTTGATCTTATCAGTGAGGACGGCATAGCGGAGATGTCCACGGTTAGGCTCCGTAGCTGTTTTTAGGAATCTCCTACCGACTACTCCACTCCCAGATTCCATAGGTAATTTTCTTATCAAGCGGCTGACCAGCGAGCCGAAGGAGCAACATCGCCTGGCCGCGATGATGCGCTTCGTGCGCGATAAGGTAGCACGCGAACCCAGTGGTGTGGGGTTTGAATCCCTTGATGCGTTCACCAGTCCCGGATGAGCGTCTCAGTAGAAGCTCAATGGCCCCGAATTCTGGATCGCGTCCGAGAGTCCTTCGTGGGTGAGCTTTTCTGGATCAAGCTTATTAACCCCATCAAGCAGGTCGGGCGCGGCTGATTTGAGCCACATCAGACGCACATTGTGCAAATGCGCAGAGAGCTGGCCCACATTTCTACCCTTGGATGCTGCGGCGATCTCGAGCTGCTGAGGCTTGATAGCGGCGAGCAGGAACAGAGTAATGCGGTTGTGAATCTGCCAGGACTCGACGAGCGGATCATGTTCACTCGGCTGTTCCTTTTTGCTTTGGCTCGACAATCCACCCTCCCCACCAAGCCTGGCTTTTGAGTCAACAGCGCATCAACCGCAATTACGCGTGAAGCACGTGAATGGTTCAATCAAAAGGCAGTTGAACCTTCGGCAGCAGAGCGTCCCCGCTTATCGAGAGCG